>NZ_MBQA01000237.1:0-282 GCF_001709235.1 Pseudoalteromonas sp. BMB | reverse complement strand
CTCTTCTCTTAAAACATACCTCTGGCCCGTCAACGTCTCATCACATTGCCAGCAGCAAAAATGCCCGGAATGCCAATCTTTGGACATAGCCTTGGTGTATTCCCCGGAAAATATAAGCTCGCTCTTCTCCTCACTGTTTTCGATGGGTCCATCTCCTTCATATTCCACGTCCACTTGCACCCTGGTCTTTTTCTTAGTTTTTTTAATCTTCTTGACCTCGGTTTCCTCAGACATGATGGCTACCTAGCAAATCTCGGACGATGACAACCGAGCAGTTCCCCG
>NZ_MBQA01000236.1:0-400 GCF_001709235.1 Pseudoalteromonas sp. BMB | reverse complement strand
CTTCTGAGTTTGGGTGACGAAAAACCGAAGCACCGCTTCGCAGTTCGAGGAAGTGAGCGCAAGGACGCGCGAAGGGGAGATGCTACATGGAAGTACTTTACCTCAAACGCAAAAAACCCGCTGCATTACTGCAACGGGTTTCTCTATTTGGCCCTGGCTCGCTACGAAGTAGGATGTTCTACTTTCACATGGGTAATCCACACTATCATTGACCGGGGCCGACCCTTCGGCTGTTTTGTTTCACTTCTGAGTTTGGGTGACGAGAAACCGAAGCACCGCTTCGCAGTTCGAGGAAGTGAGCGCAAGGACGCGCGAAGGGGAGATGCTACATGGAAGTACTTTACCCCAAACAGCAAAAAACCCGTCGCATTGCTGCAACGGGTTTCTCTTATTTGGCCCT
>NZ_MBQA01000235.1:0-1010 GCF_001709235.1 Pseudoalteromonas sp. BMB | reverse complement strand
GATAAATGTATCCATGAGTTGTTTATGGAGCAGGTGGCGGCCCATCCAGATAAGATTGCGGTGGTTTATGAAGGGCAACAATTAACATATCAAGCGTTATACGAGCAAAGTCATGCCCTAGCGGTATACCTGCAAGCACAGGGGGTCAAACCGGATAGTCGAGTGGGTGTGTGTCTAACTAGAACACCACAAATGATAGTGACGATGTTGGGCATATTGATGGCTGGCGGGGCGTATATACCACTAGATCCGAATTACCCAGATGAGCGCTTAGCGCATATGTTAGCAGACAGTCAAGCTACGATCGTGGTGTCACAGCAATCATTGCAGCAGAAGCTCTGTGGGCTGCTGGCAAGTGACACTGGGCTTATTTTACTCGATTCGCAATGGCTTGAGATTGCGTCAGAAGCTAAGCAGGTCATCGCTTCCGGTGGAGAGCTCGCGCAGATCGTGTGTCCTCAGCACTTGGCTTACGTTATTTATACATCCGGCTCTACAGGTAAGTCTAAAGGGGTTGCCATAGAGCACAGAAGCGCTGTTGCGCTGATCCATTGGGCGCAGAGTGTCTATAGTGAACAAGAGCTAAGTGGGGTGTTGGCGGCGACCTCGATCAGTTTTGATTTATCGGTGTACGAGTTGTTTTTGACCTTGGCCAGTGGTGGCAAGGTGTTGTTAGTAAAAAATATACTGGATTTGTCAGAAGGCGCGCATGCGGCTGATATTACTTTAATCAATACGGTCCCATCGGCGATAGAAGCATTACTCAGAGCACAAGCGATACCGAAAACGGTATTAACAATTAACCTCGCAGGTGAGCCGCTGCCCACTGCGTTGGTAGATAAACTCTATCAACATACAGGGGTTACAAAGGTGTATGACTTATATGGTCCATCGGAAGATACTACCTATTCCACTTTTACTTTGAGAGTCTTTCAGGGTGTGCAAACGATAGGGCGCCCTATCTCCAATACACAAGCATACGTACTAGACCAAATGGGGCAGCCGGTCGC
>NZ_MBQA01000234.1:0-207 GCF_001709235.1 Pseudoalteromonas sp. BMB | reverse complement strand
ATCCAGATAAGATTGCGGTGGTCTATGAAGGGCAACAATTAACATATCAAGCGTTATACGAGCAAAGTCATGCCCTAGCGGTATACCTGCAAGCGCAGGGGGTCAAACCGGATAGCTTGGTAGGACTGTGTGTAGATAGATCACCAACAGCAATTATTGGTATCTTAGGTATCTTGATGGCAGGTGGTGCCTATGTTCCCCTTGATC
>NZ_MBQA01000233.1:0-573 GCF_001709235.1 Pseudoalteromonas sp. BMB | reverse complement strand
AAACAAGCACTCGCGGTGAGTTACGAGCTATATAAAACACAATGTGCCGCTAAAGCACAACTACATAAACAAGTTGAAGCGATAACCAAGCAAAATGACAGTTGCCAGCGTTTAATGGCATTAGAAGGTGTTGGCCCTATTACCGCGATAGAGCTGTTGTCCTTTTTAGGCAATACCTCACAATTTAGTGATGCCAGAGGGGCGGCGGCATGTGCTGGTGTTACACCGACACAGCACTCATCAGGCGGAAAAGCCAAGATAGGTCATATCCCCAAAAGACGAGGCGATACATTAAGGAAAAACCTGTTTCTCGGTGCAAGAACGGTAGTCAGTAGGCTAAAACATAAAGAAGCGACCACAGAGAAAGAACGCTGGATAAAAAACCTACTCGCCAAGAAGAGTGTGAAATGTGTTGCCATTGCATTGGCCAACAAAACGGTTAGAACAGCCTATGCATTACTTAAAAACGGCTCAACATACGAGCCAAAAATCTTAGCGGCGTAGCACTGAGTAACAGAAGAACAAATCAAGATAAATAGAACGTAAAAGCATAAAGCATACTGAGATTACCCC
>NZ_MBQA01000232.1:0-3109 GCF_001709235.1 Pseudoalteromonas sp. BMB | reverse complement strand
CCGCCCTGAACTCAATGCTGAGCGCTTTATTGATAATCCATTTAGTCACGACCCCGCCCATAGCAAGCTGTACAAAACCGGTGACCTTGCCCGTTTCCTAAACAACGGCGACTTGGTGTATCTCGGTCGTAACGATGAGCAGGTGAAAATTCGTGGTTATCGTGTCGAATTAGGCGAGATTGCTGCAGCTATTGTCGACCAGCAAGGCGTGCAAAATGCCGTGGTGATTGATGTACCTGCACCGCAAGGCAAAGCGCTGGCCGCTTACCTTGTTGCAGAGCCTACCCTTGAAATTACCGAGTTAAAGCTCGCCCTAAGTGCTGCTTTACCTGAATACATGGTGCCCAGCCACTTTACCTTAATCGAGCATATTCCACTTACGGGTAACGGTAAGCTTGACCGCAAGGCACTCCCCACACCGGAGCTTCAAGCCGACAACCTTTATGTGGCACCACGCAATGCCTTAGAAACCCAGCTTTGTGAGATTTGGCAACAGGTGCTTGGCCTTGAACAAGTGGGGATTGAAGATAATTTCTTCAGTATCGGGGGGGACTCTATCTCGGCTATCCGGTTGATGAATGCATGTAATAAAGCACTGGATTTAAACATCCCAATTTCAGCCTTGTTTGAGCATACCCATATTGCCGCAATCGTCGACAACTTAGAGACGCTGAGCGTGGATATCGAGATTAAAGCAGACTCCGGATCACAACAAGAACAAACTAATAGCATGAGGATTTAACCATGTTGTCATTGCTCGCTGAACTGAAAGATCACAATCTCTCAATCTGGTTGCAAGACGGCGGACTAGAGCTGTCATTTGGCGCGCAAGCGCCAGATGCTGCACTTGTTGCAAAGTTAAAGTCAAACAAAACGCAGCTAATGGATTACCTTGAAGCAAAAGCAATTTTTTCAAAGGATGCGTTTAATACACTGCCAGAATTAAACCGCTATCCGCTTTCGTTTGCGCAAGAGCGTTTATTATTTATCGAACGGTTAGAAAACGGCACCAACGCTTATCATATTCCGTTTTTGGTTAAACTCTCTGAGCACACAGAGCTTGCGCGATTAACGCAAGCACTGAATATCGTGTTAGATAGGCATGAAGTACTTCGCAGTGTCTATCGTCAAGACGAGCAAGGCCACGACTATCAAGAAGTGTTGAGCGCTTGTATTGAGATTACGCCTAGCCCTGTGGCTGACTTAGCTGCGCTTAATACGGCTGTGAAACAAGCTATTAGTACACCATTTGACTTAGCTAATGAGCCTATGTTCAAGGTTTGCTGTTGGACAGTAGGCGCTGAACGTTACGTGCTATTTATGTGGCACCATATTGCGTTTGATGGCTGGTCCACCGAAATCTTTATGCGTGAGCTACACCAAGCCTATTTTATGCTAGCTTCAGGCAAAACGCCTGAGCTACCAGCGCTTGAGTTACAGTACCAAGATTACGCAAAGTGGCAGCGCGAGTATCTCAGCGGCGATACCTTAACTAAGCTTTTAGACCACTGGACTGATGCACTTGCAGGTGCTGAGCAGCTTGAATTACATTCGCCACTACCAAGGCCAAATGAATATCAATATCACGGTGCCGACCACCGTATTCATTTGGGTCAAGAACGAAGCGAAGCCCTAAAGGCCATAGCCAAAACGCAACAAACCAGTCTTTATGTAGTACTGCTCAGCAGCTGGGCATTGACATTACAAGCAACCAGCGGTCAGTCAGATTTAGTCATAGGTACACCATCTGACAACCGTCATCTAAGTCAGACACAAAATCTTATTGGCTTTTTGGTCAATAGCTTAGCCCTGCCAGTTCATATTGATAACGCACTCGACTTTAATGCCTTAATCCAACAAGTGCACCAAACCCTAAAAGCGGCAAAGGCGCACCAAGATCTGCCATTTGATAAATTGGTCGACGCCCTAAAATTACAACGGGATCCGTCTCGCCATCCGCTATTTCAAATGATGTTTGCGCTTGAACAATTTAAAAATAACAGCGACGACAGCAGCCAACAGCTGTTTATGCCAGTGGATGAATCACAAGTCAAAGCGCTACATAAAGTGGCTAAGTTCGACATTAGTTTACTGCTACAAAATGGTGACGAAGAAGTATTTGGCGATATTAACTACGCCACAGCGCTATTTCCAAGTGACTGGATCGCAACTCTTGCTGAGCGCTTTATCAGTATTATCGATCAGGTTATCGCCAGAACCACACAGCCACTTGCAAAAATAGCCCTACAAAATAGAGCTGAGACTGACACAATACGTGCTTGGCATGACAACGCAGAATCGTTTGCCATCGATAAAGATTTGGCCAGCTTGGTAGAGCAACACGCAGCTAACACCCCTGAGCAAGCGGCCATGTTAACCAGTAGTGGTGAAGCGCTGTCTTATGCCGAAGTGAACGGTAAAGCCAATGCCCTTGCACAGCAAATCATTGCTCAGCACCCCAAAGCCCAAGCTGGCCTATTGCCTGCCGATACCCCTATCGCCCTCTACTTTTCTCGCAGTAGCGAGATGCTTATTGCTATTTTGGCCGTGCTCAAAGCCGGTGGTGCCTATGTGCCTGTTTCACCAGATTACCCCGAAGCTCGGGTTGAATTTATTTTAACCGACACCAACACCGACTTAGTGCTAACCCAGGAAAGCCACTTGCCTTCACTTGAGCCTGTGCTTGGAAAAATGGCGGCGCTCGGCGTGAAGGCGCTCGGCGTAAACACCCATGCACTGGCGGTGGAGCATGAGAACTTAGTACGTCCAACCGCGTTGGCTAACTTGGCTTATATCATCTACACCTCAGGGACAACCGGACAACCAAAAGGCGTAATGCTCACGCAGTACAATGTGCTTTACTATCTTCACGCCTTAACCAGCCAGTTAGGTGACAAGTATCGTAATATCGACTTTTCTTCTAATTACTGTTTTGACTTGTCGGTGACCACCACCTTATGCCCGCTCCTTGCTGGACAAACGGTGTGTGTTTATGAAGGCGATATTCTTGATGCCGCCGCCTTTAGAGCTCATCTAAATACCGCGAACGTTGGCTTTGTGAAAACCACACCCAGTCTTGCCATGGCGCTATTGCCTGGCAGCGATGCAC
>NZ_MBQA01000231.1:0-977 GCF_001709235.1 Pseudoalteromonas sp. BMB | reverse complement strand
CTTCATATTTTTAAAGAACATTTCGAAACATTTCGTTGTTTCGAGGGATGTGCATTCTAAGCATTCCCGATTTTTTGTCAACACTTAATTTTGAATTTCTTAAGAAGTTTTCTCTTAAGTTTTCAACGCTAAGTTTTACTCGACTACCAACTCGTTGGCCTATTGCTTTTCAGCGTTGCTCCCCGTGTCGGTGGATGCGCATTATAGGGAGATCCGATTTTAGTGCAACCCTTTTTTTAAAGAAAATTGCGAAAAAACGTTTGTTCGAGTAAAAATCAAGCGAAACGCTTGTTTTTGACACTTAACAGTATAAAAAGAGAACAAAAAAAGAGGTGTTGTATGCCGTTTATGTGTAGGACTGCGTGTTATCAACACGATTGAGGCACTATTCTATAAGTGGGATATTACTTAAGAAGGTTCGAGAACAGTTATTGAATTGCTAGGAATGACTCTTTTTGCTGGTCGCGATATAAAATCGCTGCTATGAGGTATTAAAAAGTCTGTACTCATTATTGGAGAACAACCCTTTTGTTGGTCGCGATATAAAATCGCTACTATGAGGTATTATAAAAGACCATACCTCTTATTGAAGAACGACCCTTTTGCTGGTCGCGATATAAAATCGCAGCTACGAGGTATTAAAAAGTCTGTACTCATTATCGGAGAATGACCCCTCCACTGGTCGCGATATAAAATCGCTACTATGAGGTATTATAAAAGACCATACCTCTTATTGAAGAACGACCCTTTTGCTGGTCGCGATATAAAATCGCTGCTACAAGGTATTAAAAAAGGCCGAACTCCTATCAGAGAACGACCCTTTCCATTTGTCGCGATATAAAATCGCTGCGACGAGGTATTAAAAAAGGCCGAACTCTTATCAGAGAACGACCCTTTTCCTTTGTCGCGATATAAAATCGCATCTACAAGGCATTAAAAAAGGCCGCCAAAGCGACCTTTTTTATGTGTGTTACGAC
>NZ_MBQA01000230.1:0-5817 GCF_001709235.1 Pseudoalteromonas sp. BMB | reverse complement strand
ATTGGAGGAGTCCATATAAGGCGGTTTACCCGCCGAGAAGTTATGCTTTTCGGGTAGTCGCAGCCCATGAATGGGCGTCGAAAACTGTCATGAGGACGGGCTGACTTTACGATAAATTTCGAGCTATCAGCCGTTAGCAAAATAAACCTCCATGTTTAATATCAAAGCGCATCCATGCGCTCCTCGTTCATTTTTTTAAAACGACAAAAAAGAACGAATCAAGAAAACGTCGCCCCGGCATCACACTCAATCCTCAAACCCTAAGCCGATATAGTGCAACCGTCTTGTAAGGGTGAGGTTGCCAGAGCCACTGCCTTTAATCGTGATATTGCCTTGGCTTTGAATGATTTGACTTCCCGCCGGGGCGGTGATGGTGAGGTTGTTGTCTGCCTTGAGGTTTATATCACTTTGGATAACACTGCGATGGCTGCGACCCGCCTTAAGGGTCAAATCTTGTTTGGCGCTGACGTCAATTTGATTGGCGGTGAGTTCAAAGTTAATCATCATCGCATTTTCAATTAATAAGTAAGTGTTTTTAGTAGTAAGGAGTTAAGTGGTTTTTATTTGCTACTTTAATAACAGGAGCATTTATTATGAATAAGCCTTAGCTATAAGCCCTTGTTGGTCTAGTATTTCTTTCTGACCATATGATGCTAATACACTTAGATGGGCGAAAATATTTACTTTACTGACATTGTCAATGGTAGGCTGCCCACCAAGAAAAAAAGCGGGTTCAAAAGCGTACATTTCGTTATATTTTAATTGAGATAATCGAAGTTTACATTTCCCAAAAAGCAAGCCTCCACTCGTATCATTTATATCCAGCGATGTTGGCCTTTTTGCACTAAAGAAAAACTGTATGGCATCGTTTTCTTCTCCAACTGCTATGTCTTCGGCATTACCTTCTTTCTCTATAATCCAACCGTGAGATGGGTCGATTAGATATTTATGTCCAAATTTCTCTCCCCATAAGAATAGCTCTCCAAAAGCACTGCGAGCAATTACATAATATGTGTCTTGCTCGACGATATCTGTATCTCCAAGCCATGCATCTAAGGTATCATCATAATCATCGGGATTAGTTAACCAAAAAAGCCCTTCCCCGAAACCAGAAAATCCGTATTCACTCCAATATTCTAATAATCTAGTAGGCAGTTTACCTTCAAACTTTTTTATTATTTCTGCTGGGGCTTGATTTTTTTCACTAGGCTCTTCAAACTTTTCAAGAAACCACTCGAAATCTTCATCTATTTCAAATTGTTTGGTCATTATTCTAACCTCCTTACTTACACCGTTCTAATTCTATATTCATTTGGATTGTAGGGCCCATTGTTCTCAACGCAACCCTTGCTGCCTCATCCATACCGGAAACTCACCCCCCTTTAGACCACTGAGAACCGAGAGAGGAGTTTACATTTTTATTTCCGAGTTTGTTGATCTTATCACTACCGCCCGCTATCAGGTCAGGATCATGTAAAGCAGCTAACTGAGACATTTGTTCTTTTATCTTCTCTGCTGCGACTTTATCAGCATTTCGACCTTTAATACCCTGCTTTCTCAAACTTTTTAATATTGATTCATACATTTCGTCCTCTAACTTCTTTCTGGCTGATACTTGTGCCATTCCGCCATTCGTTAGAATTTTTCTTGCTTTTTTATGTCCATGCACTTTAACAAGGTCAGTCAAGGTTTTACGGTTTTCTAAATATTGTTCAACCGTCATTTTATTGATGCCGTGCTGCTGAGCTTTTAGTTGTTTATAAAACTCTTTTTCTAGAGCTTGCTTACCACCCTTAAAGTTCTTCGCTAAGTCTTCGCCAGGCATGAAGCAAGGAGGTCTATACTTCTTCATTTTTATAGCTTTGAGTTTAGCCCCCGGCAACTCATTCCCTTTTGGCGGTTCCAACTCATCAGCTTTGGCTTTGGTTGGTTTGTCGGTAACGCCTCGAATTGGTGATTGACCTTGATACTCATCCAGCGCTTTATTGACTCGCTGTCCGATTTCTTGGGCGGCTTGTTGCATATGCTGGTCGATTTTGGGGGTGACGTCGTCTAGGCGTTTTACCGTGGCTTGCATGCCTTCGATGGCGGCGTCTGGAAGTAGTAGGTCGTAGTGCCAACTGGTAGACATGTCATCAAGTGAATCGCGCAGGCCTTTGACGATGTTTTTAACTTCCGTGGCGGATTGTTTTCCTAGGTCTTGCCAGCTAATGACTCATAGGTATTTAACAAAGTCGCCTTTACCAACTTTTCTTTGGGTAAAAAGCTGCATCGGCAATCTCCAGCTTTTAAGTGAATTATGGGCTAGTAAATCGTCATTATTGATAATCGATTATTTGCCCGATCATTTACTCCAAATGTAGCCAGTTTAAAAAGGACTGATCTGACTACAATATTCTATTCTTAGTCATTTAAAAGGAAAGGAAAGACTTATCTTCGTCTATTTTCGAGGCATGATCAGTTGCTTCATCTTCATCCGGCTGTAGCGCTTGAAAAAATGAAGATAGGTTCGTAGAAACCTCATAAAATTCCTGTTCGCTTTCACCACTTTCATGATCCCAGCAGTAGACTTTGAGATCTCTTTTTCCCAAACAAAGTTGATCGCCACCACAAGAGGAGCCAAAAATAAAATAGCCTTTTTGCTCAAGTTCTTCGTACATGGCATTTTTCTGGAGTATATTGTTATCTTGATTATCAATACCATAAAGAATTTCCACCGACTGATAGCCATCATGATCAGTCAGTGGGGTAGCTTGATTAGGCTTAATTTTTGCACCTGAATCAAAAATAACTGATGAATTAAATAGTGAATAAAGTTCCTTTAGTTCATCTGGTATTTCGAACTTAAATCTATTTTCAAGCTCATTGATATCAATAACTTCATCGCTGCATTCATGCAAAGGCATGGCTCCAAGAGAGTCAAGAACATTCTTAATCATAACTTACTTTCCTTTTCTTAAATCAGAAGCTGATCCTATATGAGGTATATTACCATGCAATTTCGTAGGTATAAGCTGGATTATTGTAGCACTAGCGTGGTGTGGAGTTAAATCTAGCTTACTCAGCAATTGCCTAGCGGCATTTTTACTTTTCAGGCCTTTTTGATCAGCTATATATTTGTATACTTGACCAAAGTCTTGCCGTGTACCATTTAATTCATTTGGTGCGAACGCAATTTGGCCCTTAGACCATGGTGTAAAGTCAGGCCTACCATTTTTAAATGTGATTGGCTGACCACCAGTAATTTCATTTACTTCTTTGAGTGTTGATTGCCACGTACCATCACCGTTTAACCATGAGTGGTGCACTTATTATCTGAATTTGGGGATCACTCCTCCATCAAGATCACAATAGATTTGTCTTGCTCTTTGGCATCTCGGAAAGTTCGGTAATAAGCATTTCGAACAATCTCATAAGCGTCTGGGTCTAAGTCGCCTTCGTTTTGCTCAACATATTTAACTAGCTGTTTACCATCATAAGAGTTAATATCGAAGTCTAGATTTTCTTCCATGACATCACTTAAATCGGTAATCATTTCTGAAGGAAAAAAGCCAAAAGAACCATTTATCTCGGCATCAGGAGCAATTAGGTGATTGGGAAAGTAGTGAAATGAACACGCCTCAATCAATTGGCTATTACCAGCAACTTTGTCCCACATGGAAATTGCAGGAATAAAGCCACGCATATTTAATTCAACCGTTTGCCAGCGAATTCCATTACTTAAAGTAATATCAATAAGTTGCTGGTATTTTTGCTGACTGCTTCCTGTTAGTGTTTTTGGAAAAACAGCTTCATCAATGAGATACAAATGAATTAGGCCACTCATTTTTTTCCTTACTAAATTAAATTTAAGAGGTTTAACGGTAAATAGATTGATTCACTAGTACATTCCCACCCATGCATGTCACGACCAAGCTTTGCAAGAGTTAAGGCATTCAAACAAATAACACCTTGCCGGATATCTCTATATTCACCCAATTTTGCTTCGTCAGCGTGCCATTGCAAAGCTTTGTCAATGCCAATTTGCCATTGGGATTTATCACTAGTAATTAGTCCTTTAATTGAGCGTAGTAAAGGCACGATAAATTGTTGAACATCTCTGTCTTTTTCTAATTCAGAAACGTTTAGAGCATTAATTAATGCTGCATCATCAACTTTGAATGTGGTACCAATTTGAATAAGTAGGCGGTCATACAAATAGGATGACTCGTTAATAATGTCCTCGCTCTCTAATTTCCAATTAGAGTCAATAAGTTCGGATTTCAACTCTTTCGTGCCGAAAAGTAAAATACAATTCAAAGTTTCCTGTATGCTCCAGCAGTTTTCTGGCTCTTTCCATAAAGCTTCGAATGCTAACTTAAACTTGTACGGCATAGCTTTTTGAAAGTGTACGATGCTCTTATTGTTTTCTTCAAGCATATAATACGCATAACCTAAATCAAGGTATTCTTCTGCGACAGTAAATAATGCTTCTTTACGCTGCTCCAATGATAATGTTTTATCATCTATTTGTGCCTTCCTATTTTCAATAATAATAGGTGAGTCAGCAATAAGCTCTTCAAAATCTTCTTCATATTGATTGATCTTTAACATTGTAATTCCTAAGGTAAAGGTTGAAGTTTTGATGATACAACAGAACCATTCTTTTCAACCGCCTCTATAACTAAACGACGAACAGGCGGAGTTCCACTTTTCATAGCTCTGAGTAAGTCACTTCCGAGTTGGTTTTTAGATTTGTATTTCTTCGAGTTTTTCATCTTTTTTGCGTTAGCTCTGAGCCAAAATAGAGACATCTGGGTTTGCATGGTTTTTGTTTTTTTCAGCGTAGCTCCAGGTCCTTTAGCTTCTACAGCGAAATATTCGATAATATTTCCTTTACCATCTCTCTTAACCCAAATCTGGTCAATTCCTGGTCCAGGCCCAAAACCCATCTCCATTTGCGCTGGTGGAGGTGGTTTGGAAAAGTGTTTTTCCATATGCATTGCAGCTGCTAACTCACCTTTTCCTTCGGTAATTTTAGCCTTAAAAGCACCGATTTTTCTGGAAGAATCACCATTTCTAATAGCTTGATCCATACGTGATTTATAGTGAGCCATATAAGCTGAAACATCTTTATAATGTTTCTGAAGTCTCGGATCTGTTAATTTGCTAACTTTAGTACCCGGCAACTCATTCCCTTTTGGTGGCTCCAACTCATCGGCTTTGGCTTTGGTGGGCTTGTCGGTAACGCCTCGAATTGGAGGTTGACCTTGATATTCATCCAGTGCTTTATTAACTCGCTGTCCGATTTCTTGGGCGGCTTGTTGCATATGCTGGTCGATTTTGGGGGTGACATCGTCTAGGCGTTTAACCGTGGCTTGCATGCCTTCGATGGCGGCGTCAGGGAGCAGTAGGTCGTAGTGCCAGCTGGTAGACATGTCATCGAGTGAATCGCGCAGGCCTTTGACGATGTTTTTAACTTCCGTGGCGGATTGTTTTCCTAGGTCTTGCCAGTTGATGTCTCTTAGGTATTTAACTGGGTCGCCTTTGCCTAGCTTGCGAAGTACTGCAAGCGCATTGGAGAGGGATTCTCCGGTATTTTTTAAGATAACCTTGCCCACGCCTTTGACGGCTGAGCCCACTACTGGCACTAAACCAATACCCGTTAGGGTAAAGGCAAGCCAAGCGTCGGTGTCGTTGGCTTCATCATCGTCAGTCAGTAACATGACATTAGCGGTGATATCTCGTAAATCCATGACTTGGTCGATAATTGGTATCATGGAAATCAAGGTACCTACCACGATTTGTGACGTGGAGGGGTTTTGATTAAAGTCGCCT
>NZ_MBQA01000229.1:0-8795 GCF_001709235.1 Pseudoalteromonas sp. BMB | reverse complement strand
TGAAAGATCAACAGGCCCTAAGTAAATTGGTATAATTACTCTGAAATCATGTTGTTTTAAATAAACAAAAAGCCCAGCTGACATAGCTGGGCTTTTTGTAGATTTCAAATCTCTACTATTAGCTAAACTTTTTCTCAAGATAACTAAACATAGTTCTAAGACCCAATGCTTCACCACCAACAGGTCTACCCGGTAACGCTCTTACGTTCCAAGCCATCACATCAAAATGTAGCCAAGGTGTCGTGGCTGGCTCAACAAATTCTTTTAGATACAGTGCAGCTGTAATTGAACCACCAAACGGTGTCGAACCACAGTTAGCAATATCTGCGATATCGCTCTTGAACAGCGCCTTATACTGATCAAACAAAGGCAGTTGCCAAATAGGATCCGCATTACCCAGACCAATTTCCATTAGCTCAGAAGCAATCGCTTGATCTGTAGAATAAAAACCAGGTAGTTCAGTGCCAAGGGCGATGCGACACGCACCAGTCAAGGTGGCAAAATCTATCAATAGCGCTGGCGCTTCTGTTTGCGCTTCAGCCAATGCGTCACATAAAACCAAGCGTCCTTCGGCATCGGTATTATCAATTTCAACCGTAATACCTTTACGTGTTTTGATCACATCACCTGGCCTAAAGGCATTGCGAGACACTGCATTTTCTACCGCAGGGATAAGTACGCGTAATCTAACAGGCAGTTTTGCCGCCATAATCATATTGGCCAACGCGATAACATGAGCCGCTCCGCCCATGTCTTTTTTCATATTACGCATCCCAGACGCTGGTTTTAAGTCCAGACCACCGGAGTCAAAGCACACGCCTTTCCCAACTAAAGTGAGTTTTGCGTGGTCTTCATCACCCCAACGTAAATCAAGCAAACGCGGAGCATTGTCACTCGCACGGCCCACCATGTGGATCGTTGGGTAGTTTTGCTCTAACAACTCATCACCAATGATTTGTTCAAATGATGCGCCATATTGCTCGGCGAGTTCTTCCATTACTTCAGCCATGTGCTGGGGCATCATATCGGCAGCTGGTGTGTTTACCAGATCTCTTGCAAGATTAATAGACTCGACCGCCGCTTTTACTTTGGCATATACCTTGGCATCTTCGATAGCAAGCTTTGCGACAATCGCTGGCAATTCTTTATAAGCAGAAAATTGATACGCCCCCAGTAAAAACGCAATAGCGTGGTTTTCAACTTGCTCAGAAGCGATATCAATAAAATAAGTGCCTTTTGGTAACTGCTTTGCAAGATCGCCCAATAGCCAAAAATCATCGTCTTCAGCAATAACAATAACTCGCTCTACTTCTCCAGAATCAGCATTCGGAATAAGAATATTTTTTTGCGACTGAAGTTGTGCAGTTTTTACGAAAAGCTGCGTCGTACTTGTCTGCAGTGCTTGCCATGACGCTAATTCTGCAGCAGAGAAGATAGAAATGGGTGTACCCTTCGCAGAGTGAACGAGTAGGTTGTTCATGTAGGCCTCAAATTTATTATATTCGTACTTAGATTACCAAGGCTAAAAAGAAAATTCACTGTTCCTTGGTTTTTGTTGGCTTTTTTTTCAAATTGAATGAACTAGGCAAAACATCCACGCCCACTAATTGACCAACCTTTACGATTATCGGAATGGTAATGGGGGCAAAAGGTAAAACTGCAAACACACCCAGTCCTAACCCTTTGAGAATATCCACAAGTTGGGCGTTTGCTGTTTTTAGCTCAGCCTTATGCGCTCGCCCCAAAGTATATCGCTTGTATATCTCAAGCATTTCTTTCGTTTCTTGTTTCTCTTGTTCTAGTGCGCATTTGAGCGCAATCATTGCTCTGCGCAATCTTATTTGCTGTCTGCGTTTACTGATCCGAGCAACGCGCATCGGTGCTTTATGGACAACTTTGATCAGTTTCATTAATAAACTCAAAGATAGTGTTGTCCAGAGTCTATCAAAATTTTTAGCACTTTAGCTATTAGCCATTGGTACAAATTACCTATTCTAGCGAGTAAAGTTATACGTAAAGTGTGCAAAACAACGAACTAGAACAAAATCAACCTCAATTACCACACAAAACTGTACAATAATCACTCACACAAGGACTAGCGTTCAGCACTGTTCAATTAATCTACAAAAACTGAATAATGAAATTTCAGTAAACTCGTCAAATTTTGTAACAACAAATTTTAAGCTGCTGGGTGTTTATCTAGAAAAGCAGCTAAAGCACTCAAAAGTTCATTTTCAACAACAACTTACCATGCGGACTTTGTAATTCTTCTTAGCCTAAACAAAAAGTTATTAAGAAAGTTGCAGTTTCAGAAATCACTGCTAATTTTAAAAAAGCGCTTGCCAACACATAGCAAATTAAATTATATGTGTATTAAAGGTAAAAATATTATAAATGACCTTTTTTATTGGTATGACAACAACAATCAACTGGGGAAACAGGATGAAACTAAAAAGTAACACGCTGCGCCGTGCAATTCGCTTCGCGCTCGCTTCAGCAGCAACTACTTCACTTCTTACCACTACCGTAATGGCTGAAGAAGCCAATCAAACAAAAGCTAAAGCAGATGAAAAAGTCGAAAAAATCGCCGTTGTAGGTTCTCGGGCGGCGCCTCGCTCTGTGGGCGAGTCACCGGTACCTATCGACATCATAGGTGCAGAAGATATGTCAAAGGCGGCAGGTTCTGACATGCTCGAGTTACTGAAAGGATCAGTACCGTCTTTGAACGTACACGCGAACCCTATCAGCGATGCAGCGACTTTAGTAAGACCAGCTAACTTACGCGGATTGCCTGCTGATAGTACGCTGATTTTGTTAAATGGTAAGCGTCGCCACCGTTCATCGGTTATTGCCTTTTTAGGTGGTGGTATTAATGATGGTGCTCAAGGCCCTGATATTTCAGTGATCCCTAGTATCGCATTGAAACAAGTTGAAGTACTTCGTGATGGTGCAGCAGCACAGTACGGTTCAGATGCAATCGCTGGTGTAATGAACTTTGTGCTTAAAGACGCAAGCGAAGGGGGATCTTTCTCTATTCGTCAAGGTGAATATTACGAAGGTGACGGCGATACGACAGTGATCGAAGGTAACGTAGGTCTGCCATTTACAGACGATGGATTTGCTAACCTAAGCTTTCAGTACAAAGAAGCGGATGCGACTAGCCGCAGTGTTCAACGTCCTGACGCAGCAGCATACATTGGTGCCGGAGTTGAGGGCGTTGGTGACCCAGCGCAAATTTGGGGTGCACCAGAAATCAAAGACGATATCAGTATCTTTGGTAACATTGGTGTAGACGTCACTGACAATGCTCGATTCTATATGTTTGGTAACTACTCTGAGCGAGACGTTAAAGGCGGATTCTATTATCGAAACCCTCAAACCCGTCCAGGTGTTTATTCTAACGACGGTGGCGAAACCTTACTCGTAGGCGACTTAGATGGCGTAGGTGTTGGCATCGAGTGTCCAGTCGTTAATCTAACGGATAAAAATGTAGCAAATATCCCAGCATATCAATTAATTGCGGCTGATACAGAGTTAGGTAGAAACTGTTTTGCCTTTAATGAAATTTTACCAGGCGGTTTTACTCCAAACTTTGGTGGCAACATCACTGATACCTCTCTAACTATTGGTGTTGAAGGGGAGTTTAAAGATGGTTTCCTTGAAGGCGGTTTTTGGGATTTGAGTGGCTCGGTGGGCCGTAACGAATCACGTTATTTCATCACTAATACCGTGAATGCTTCTCTTGGTGCTGATACACCAATGGACTTCAGCCCTGGTAAATACATCCAACTGGAAAAGAATTTTAATTTCGATGTGTCAAAAGGCTATGATTTTGACCTAGCTTACGATGTAAACGTTGCAGCAGGTCTTGAGTGGCATGAAGAAACATTCGAAGTACTTTCAGGTGACGAAGCATCATTTATTGCAGGACCGCTGACTGAGCAAGGCTTTGGCATAGGTTCAAATGGTTTCCCTGGATTTAAACCTTCTGCAGCAGGAGAATACACTCGTCGTAACTATGCCGCTTATGTAGATATTGAAACACCATTTACTGAAGACTTTATGATGGGATGGGCGCTTCGTTACGAAGATTACGATTCATTTGGTTCAACTACAAACTTTAAGATCACAGGTCAATATCATGTTACCGAAGACTTCTCGGTGCGTGGTTCAATCAGTACCGGTTTCCGCGCGCCAACGGTAGGTCAAGCTAACGTGTCTAACGTGCAGACAAATTTAAGCAGTGGTGTACTGGTAGATTCAGCACTATTACCACCAACAAACCCTGTTTCAGAGCAGCTTGGTGGTACTGAACTGACTCCTGAAGAGTCAGAAAGTTATACACTAGGTGCGGTATATCGCTCTGGCGACTTATTTATTACGTTAGATTACTACAACATTGAAGTAACTGACCGTCTAAGCCAGTCTGAAAAAATCGTTTTAAGTGATGCTGACAAAGAAGCCCTTAAAGCGGCGGGTGTTCCTAACGTTGATAACTTAGCGCAGGTGAGCTTCTTCACTAACGACTTCGATACCACGACTCAAGGTATCGACTTAGTTGGTAACTATTCTATGGATATGCTGGGTGGCTATGCAACATTCAGTGCAGCATACAACTGGAATGAAACCGAAGTAGACCGCTTCTCTGCTATCACAGGTGACTTCAAGGTATCTCGTTTAGAAAACGACTTACCGAAGCACAGAGGAACGTTAACTTGGGCTCAGCAATGGGATAACTTCTCAGGTTTTGTTCGTATGAACTACTTTGGCGAATACCAAGGCGTTCACGTAGATTATGATGCAACGGCAAAAACAGCGGACTCGACAATCACATTTGATGCAGAACTTACCTACTTTGCAACAGATTCAATCAGTCTATCTGTTGGTGCAAATAATATCTTTGACCAAGATGCTGAAGAACTAGACTTCTTTGACGCTACAGGTATCCCAAATAACAACTGGGGTGGCAAATACTATGAAACTTCACCATATGGTATTAATGGTGGTTTCTACTATGTGAAAGCAACCTATACGTTCTAACTTTTACTGTAACCCAGAAACAAAGGCGAACTAGCATTAGCTATTTCGCCTTTTTATTTTTATCCTATATAGCAAAGTAGTTAACTCTGAATAAAAAAATGCTGTTATTAAAGCGAGCCAACGAATTATTGGCCGAAAATAAGCTTAGAGAAGCTGAGTTTATGTACAAGTCTGTACTTAAACAGTCACCTAACAACGGTCCTGCTCTATTTGGTTTAGGCCGCATTTGCATGCGTTTAGAGCAGTATGATAACGCAATCTACTATTTAAAAAGAGCCTGCGAACATTTACCAAAAATGCTCGAGCCGCTTTTCGCATTGGCCGATGCGTTTTTAGCCGTTGGTTCACCGGTTGACGCAAAAACCGTACTTGAATACACCTTAAGCGTGGCAAAACATAATGCCCAAGCCCATTACCAACTTGGTCAATTTTATCTGGACTATGGCTTTATTGAACAAGCTAAAAATGTCTTTAAAGCGGGGTTAGATTGTCCTCATAGTACAGTGACTGCCTTTATGCTGTACGAACTGGTACAGATGTCCTCAGCCAAAGAATTACCTGCATACTTAACGATTTTAGAAAAGTTGGAAAATGAGTTTGAAGCACCGAGACTAAAAACCGTGGTCCACTATGCTCTTGCTAAGTGTCATGAACAATTAGGTAACTTTAATGCAGCTCAAGATAACTATGCTTTAGCGAATGATACACAGCTGCTGATGAGCGAGTTTCGTACTGTAGACATGCTGCCATTTTTTGAATCAATCAAACAGCATTGCGGCAAAACGTTTTTTGATAAACCTAGTGATAGGGTTAAGACAACATTTACGCCTGTTTTTATTGTTGGTTTGCCAAGAACTGGTTCGACTCTCCTAGAACAAATGCTAGTGCAACATTCACATGTTGGTACACTAGGCGAGAATACCGTGATCAGCGATAAAATTGTCCCTTACCTCAGTAAGCGCAATAATGCAGAGTTCCCTGCTTGTTTAGACCAACTAAGTAACTCTATGTTAGATCATTGCCGCATACTCTATGTCGACGAGATCAAGCGGCATCGAGTGCCGGAAGAAGTGGTGATCAATAAACTTCCAGCTAATTTTCAAAATCTGGGCTTAATCCACAAGCTCTTTCCTGAGGCACGAATTATTCATTTAACTCGTAACCTCAATGCTACAGCTTGGTCGGTCTATAGTAATCATTTCGCCGAAAGCGAGCCCTACTTTTGCTCTTTAAGTGAATTTGCCTTGTATGCGCAAGCGCAAAGCGACTTGATGTCACATTTTAACCAATTTATGAAAAGAGATATTTTTACGCTCAGTTACGAACAACTTATCGCAGAGCCTGAAAAGTCCCTCAAACAATGCTTAAGCTTTTTATATCAGAAATACGAACCAGAATGCTTGGAGTTTCACAAATCTAAAAAGCCGGTGCATACCTTAAGTAAGGCGCAGGTCAGAAAGCCAATCAGCACGCAGCCACTAGAAAAGTGGCAGCGCTATGAAGCGTTTATTGAGAAGATGATTGCTCAACCGCAAAGCGATCAAACCACGCCAGCAAATCTTTAAACTGATCATCACGTGCATGTTTATGGGTTAACATGTCTATGTGCCCATAATTGTGCCGATGGCCGTGCTTTTTTCCATAAATTCTGAGTTCTTGTATCCCCTTTCCCGATTCACGAATAAATGCTTGAATATCGACAGGTTGTGCTAGTGCTTTATCTTTAACACCCGCAATGTGCAAGATTGGAGGTAACGTCATGTCTTGTAATACTTCGGCATAATTAAAACCGTCATCGGAGTCAACCCATGGGTGCTTCTGTGCCCAGTCAGCGCTTTGAGCATGTGATTTTAAAGACTCATCATCACTCCCCCAACCAAGTCTTTTCGCAGGTAAGTATCCATGCTTTTTCGAATAATAGTGCGCAACGTTAAACCATATTAGGTTTGCTTTCAGTAATTTGCTCGGGTGATTGTTATGTAAACTACGTTTAGAGCCAAAATAGACACATGCATTAACATGCTGAATTTCTTCAGGAAAGCGTGCAAAAACACAATTCATCAATACACCTCCCCAAGAATGTCCAATCCAATATTGTGCTCTAGATCCGGTATATCGTTCGATAAAATTCAGCATTTCAGGGATTTCGTGCAAGATTGATTCAGTTTGACCATAATCCGCTTCAGCGTCGATTTTAGGAATGCTCTCTCCTCGCCCACGAAGATCGCCAACAAAACAGCGATAGCCGTGTTCAGCTAAAAAAGGCGCTAGCCCTTTATTACTTTCAGTATAAAAAACTTTGCCGTTTTCAACTGCACCATGCATAAAAAACACAGCGGGACCGCTACTATCCGGTTTTGCTATATATCTGAGGTGGAGTTTATGCCCATCTGCTATATCAACTAATAGTGATTTTTGCTCTATCATTTCTTTGTTTTTTTCTTTGAACACTAATCTCATCGTACCAGTTGACTGATTGATAAGTAAACTCTTAAACGAAGCAAATAAAGAGGTTGATATGCCTTTAAGATAAAGCCAGTATTCAAGACTTAAGCGTTCGATTAAAAGTGTTATAATCCTTTTTATTTATTCGAAGAATCCTGTGCACCCAAGAAACAAGCATAATTCAGGCTATGATCTAGACAAGCTTATAGCGATTGAACCCGCTTTAAAGAATTTTACTTACAACCGAGCTGATGGCATAAAAAGCATCGACTTCACCAATCCAGATGCCGTAAAACTGCTGAATAAAGCACTGCTTAAGTCAGACTACGATATACAAGTTTGGGATATCCCCGCACAATTTTTATGCCCCCCGGTTCCAGGCAGAGCAGATTATATCCATGCGCTGAAAGATCTGTTAGATGAAAGTAACTTGCCCGATAAGGTGCAAGGCGTAGATATTGGTACTGGTGCCAATTTGATCTATCCCATCTTAGGATCAAGAGAGTATAACTGGCGCTTTGTGGCCTCTGATATCAATCCTCTTGCTGTGAAGTGTGCCAAAACCATTGCAGAACTAAATAAGTTGCCGGTAAAAGTGATGCAACAAAAGCAGCCTAATCACTTTTTTAAAACGATAATAAAAGCAAACCAGTTTTATCATTTTTCAATGTGTAACCCGCCCTTCCATTCCAGTGAAGCAGATGCAAACAAGGGCGCGCAAAGAAAGTGGAAAAACCTTAACCGAGTACCACAAGCCTCGCTAAACTTTGGCGGCCAAGCTCAAGAGTTATGGTGTGAAGGTGGAGAAAAGCGCTTTATACTGGATATGATCACTGAGAGTGTCACTTTCAAAGAGCAAGTTTACTGGTTTACTTCCCTTATCTCGAATAAAGACAACGTCAAACCACTAAAACAACAACTTAAACAGGTCGCTGCCGAGCAAGTGAAAGTGATCGAGATGGAACAAGGTAATAAGACAAGCCGTTTTATCGCCTGGAGTTTTTTCAAACCCTAGCAATGTATATGGTGGGCTCGAGCTCACCTCGCGTGACTCTCTATACCCCACCGTTGCATTACTGCAACGGGTTTTGATGTACATGGATGTTCGAATGTCGATGAAGTTCATGGATGAACGCTTTTCATCAACCTCTTATTTGGCCCTAGCTCGCTACGAAGTAGGATGTTCTCATTTTTTAAATAGAGAGTCACATGGGTAATCCACACTATCATCGACGCTGTTTTGTTTCACTTCTGAGTTCGGCATGGGGTCAGGTGGGTCCAAAACGCTATAGTCACCAGGAAATTCTGTT
>NZ_MBQA01000228.1:0-16315 GCF_001709235.1 Pseudoalteromonas sp. BMB | reverse complement strand
GGTACCTTAGCGAGAGCAGGACGCGGAAGCGGTGTTTTCCCTAAAACTCTCTGGCTAGACAAGGAAAAAACTAAGTTTTGCTTTAGCAACAATGAGTTGGAACATTCCTTATCCAAACCACAGGTTAAATAGCAATACTTAGATGTGATAAAAAGCCATGTGAGAACATGGCTTTTTTACGTTTTACTGTCGGTTAGTTCTTACCGCATACGGAGTTTGATCTTGTTCACTCGAACGATATGGATTGATATCTAACCCGCCGCGGCGAGTATAGCGCGCATAAACCGATAATTTTTCAGGGTTAAAGGTGCGCCAAAGCTCACAGTAAATGCGTTCAACACATTGCTCATGGAACTCGTTGTGGTCACGGAATGAGATTAGGTACTTAAGCAGCGCTTCTCGGTCGATTTGCTTACCACGGTAACTTATCACCACGCTTGCCCAGTCTGGCTGTGAGGTGATGAGGCAATTTGACTTGAGTAAGTGGCTGTGAAGCGTCTCGTCAACCACATCCTCAGAGGCAAATTGTAGTAAGTCACTATTTGGTGTGTAGCTATCAACTTCAATATCCAGCTCGTCGATACACTCACCAGGGAGGCGCGAGAAAGGAATACAATCGAATTCGTCTGCGCCAAATAATATCACGCTAACTTGGCTATTTGATGCCGTAGAAAGATCCGCAGCTAGCGTTTGGCGCACGGTTTCCATCGTATCAAAGCGACTTTGGTTAAAGCTATTCAAGTAAAGTTTGAACGATTTTGACTCAATGATATGTGAGCTTTGGCAAGGAAACACAAAAGTGGCAACCGCAACTTGAGGTTTACCTTTGTTATTGAGCCAAGACAGTTCGTAGCCTGTCCAGGTATCTTCACCTTTGAATGGTAAAGCGGACTCATCAACATTGATTTGGTCACGATTGAGTTTACGTGCAATGGGGTGCAGCAGGCTTGGAGTATAAACACTGGCATATTCTGTGGTTTTACCAAGCACAGAAGATTGCAGCTCTGGCGAATTACTGTAGTCTGTCATGTTAATTCAAATCTCGTTACAATGCGGTCATTATAACGAATGTTCACCTCGGGATTAATAGCAATTTGCTTAATTACACGAAACAAGTACTCAGCCCGAGGTGAGAAAAATAAAGAGAGCTTTATATATGACTCAGCCCGTAAATATGGCGCGCTTGCATCAAGCCTATGCAGACTATCATCAACAGACCTTCAAAGATTTACCGAGTACCGAGCATGATGAAAGTTGGCCGAGCCCATGTGAGCAGGGTGAACCGAACAAGCTTAACGAGATAAAATGGCTAGCGGTAGAGCGCTCGCCAGCGGGACATCTAAATGATTTAGCCAGAGCGTTGGAAACGCAATTTCCTGAGGGATTGAACGGACTGTATGGTGATTTCTTTGCTGGCAATATCGTGGCATTTATTGAGGGTAAGCAAATTGAGCTACTGCAAGCATGGAACGAAGATGACTTTGAGCGCTTGCAGCAAAATATCACCGGCCATATTTTAATGAAACGCAGGCTCAAACAACCTGAAACCGTGTTTATTGGCTTAACAGAAGCAGATGACTTATTGGTGTCGGTCGATATCGCTACGGGTCAAGTTGGGTTAGAGTTTGTCGGTAAGAAGCAGCACCATGTTTTGGCTGATTCTATCGCAGAGTTTGTGGAAAAACTGACCGTCAACTACCCAATATAGCTAGTTGGTATAAAGGAGCTTGCGCTCCTTATTGAAAGTCCCAAGAAATATTCGAGACCAATTGGCAAGTTTCGCAGCGAAAGTCGAAAAGGCCGAACCAAGGCTCTTCAAGTAACCAGTCTCCCTGGCAGCTTGGGCATTTTCTTGCTTTTTCTGCGGCGAGGTTTTCGCCGCCAACACGATACAGATAATAGTAAACCGGTTTTTTTGTGAGAAAGCGAATACGTTTGCTCAAATCCATGCCACGTCTAAACAAATCGCTACCTGTACTGGAAATTTCTTCCAATGCAGCAAATTCGCAGCGAGTCGCACCATTGATCTGTATTTGATCGCAGGCTTGCCAATCTTCTTTCCATTTGATCAGTGCTTTGTAATCACCGTTGGCAATAGCTGGGATTTTATATAAAGGCACTGGTAAAAAGTCGTCGCCACAATACAGTGGACTACAAGTGTGTACGTATGTGGTGTAGAGAATGTAGCTTGACGGTTCATGACAGGCATCAGCGCTGTTGGCATGTATATCTTGCCCAAAAACTTTGACCTTAGGTGCAAGCAAGCCTGATTGCTGTAGCTGGTCAATTGCAAACTTCACAAAAGGACTATGGTTTAATGGATGCAAAGCGTCTTCTTCTGGACACATCACACGAGTAACGAAATAGCCATCTTTAAGTACAGTTGGAAATTCGTCACCAATGATTTGACCATTAAAGCGAAGGGCATTGACCACACGGTTAATGGCCTGCTCGGCAGAATCTAAGGTGGTTTCCTCATAGCAATCAAAAGTTAAGTCGACAACAAACACTACGACTTCTCCAATAAGGCAATGAGCTTATCAAGCTTAGCTTCAATTCTATCTAATTGGCTTTGTGAACTTGCTTTGACGACCTCTTCAACCTCTTGAAAGTGATCAATACAGGTAGGGTCTTGTTTGTACGCAGCAATGCCTGAGATGACGTCTGGCATTGCGACGCTTTGAGTTAATTTGCTTTTTGTTAGCGCGACGGTTGGAGTCTTTCCACTATCGACTAATTTTTTGATAGCTCTGGCAACAGCAGGGTGCATAGAGGTTCCTAAACGCCTTAATTATAGGAGTGGATCATAGCACCAAGTTACGCAAGGAGCGATTGCTTTAGCTATCTTAACATCGCATCTAGTTCGTCAATGATTTCACTCCAATCGGCGTCCTCTTTCAGTGATTCTTCAATAAAGTGACGCTGTCCTTCATTCCAAAATGGTGCTTGGCTTAACAGCATATCGTCAGGAAGGCGGTGTTGTTTGACAAACCCTTCAATCGCCTTGGGATTGTTGTCGAGCCCAAGTTGGGCAAATAAAGTACTCATAGTATGGCGACTAGTATCCATTTCGTTCTCCCTCGTTTGCTTGAATTTTACTCACTAACTATAGTAAAGGTGGTTGTAAAACCTTTAGCAAGTCATCATCGATAAAAACCATAATGACTAATGCGATGATAAATATACCTGTCCACGACTGAATAAATTGTGACTTGTATCAATATCTATCACAAGCGAGTAGCCGTACATTATTAAAGTACACAGAAAAAATTCTGAGGTTTTGATATTAAGTAGTATTTCGGCATGATTATCAGAAGCTTGGGGCAATAACAATAAGGAACCGTGATGTCAGTAGAAACTTCTCAACATGAACTAATAGTTAGATATTTAAATCCAGAAGATATCAATGTAGCCGCGAGTGTGTTGTATCAGGCTTACCACGATGATCCGCTACTCAAACAGGTATTGGAGGCAAAACAAGAAGCAATTTTTGAAAAAAAACTCAGAGCCTTAATACGAGAAGAGTTGTCGGCATTTGGCCAAACGGGTCAGCCTATGGTGGGGTTATATCATCAAGATAGATTGGTCGCGGTAGCATGCGTTATTGCAAATGGCGATGAATTGGACGCAAATCGGCAATGGCATTGGCGATTACGACTCATGATGAGTGCGGGATATTTGCAAACGCAGCAGCTTATCGATAAAGAAAAGTCGATTAGACAAGCGTTGCAAACGCAAGAGCCGTGTCACTTTTTATCCCTAATTGCCGTTGACCCACATGTTCAAGGGCTTGGCTATGGTCACTATTTACTCACCGCGCTGGATGATTTAATTGCACAAAGTGAAGAAACGAAAGGGATGGCAGTATTTATTACTAAGCCAGAACACGCGCAGTTTTTTGCAGGTCACGGTTATCAAGTTTTACAAAAGATGGCGTTTAGCTCAGTAGAAGGCACATTGTTATTTAAGAGCAAATAGCAACAATGGAAATTACCCTGTGAGATATCTCCTACGAGAATGTGGGTTAAGGCGCTTTGTAGTACCGAATTTGTAGTGTTATTTTTTCTTATCTTTTTGTTTTTAAATGAATTATTCTACTTTTCTTTTAAATGACAGCAAAAAGATTGTTCCTAGCTATCTAACAAAAATGCTCAATCCCCGTAAACTTAATAATGTAAGGAAACACAAGAGCAGGAGCTCAGCGTCAAAGGATAAGGAATTTGACAACAAGAGAAGGATGTATTGCATAAGGCAAGGAAGATCAGGAACTCGAGGAAGCGAGTGTGAAGCGGAGCTTCACTAGGGATAAGGAGACACATGGAGTGTCAAGGAGCGCGGGAAGCGTAGTGGAGCAAGGAAGAGTAAATAGGGATGAGCAAGGCTCTAGGATGAAGGAGCGCAATCCGGATGATTGCGAAGTGGATGGGTTACACTGGACGTAACAATGTATAGGGAGCACATAGGGAATATGTGAAGCGGAGCCAAGATGGCGTAGGAGCGCGGGAAGCGAAGTGGAGGCCAAGGGGGCTAAAATGGAGATGCACTGGAAGTGCTAATGGATGACACAAGGATGAGAGCCGGGTAAGTCGGAGTACATACCCGTTCAGGGGAAGAAGAAT
This sequence comes from Pseudoalteromonas sp. BMB, assembly GCF_001709235.1. NCBI lineage: Bacteria > Pseudomonadati > Pseudomonadota > Gammaproteobacteria > Alteromonadales > Pseudoalteromonadaceae > Pseudoalteromonas > Pseudoalteromonas sp. BMB. The sequence continues at coordinate 11,696 of NZ_MBQA01000228.1, read as the reverse complement.
TGGCGGATTGCTTTTGGGTTGTAAAGCAGAGGAATCGGATACCTCTTGGGATAATCGTCAGGATTGAGGCGCAGCAGATAGGCTAGCGCCTTAGTTTTTTGTGGCGTTTGTAAATTTGATATTTATTTTCCTAGTAACTTAGTTGAAGTTTTCAAAACTTTCCGCTTGCAGTTTCATTATTACCTTTCGATCTCATTGCTAGATTATTCCACTCTCATTTTAGTCTTATTTTTAGTGCACGATGTTGGCGCAATAGCTAAGGAAAAAGAAATGGAATGGTATCTAACAGTATTAAAAAGATATTCCGATTTTAGTGGACGTTCAAGACGCAAAGAATATTGGATGTTTATCTTGATAAATGCGTTGATAGGCTTTGCTATTGGGATTGTCGACGGGCTTTTTGGAACCCTGTTTTTGACAGGTATCTATTATTTAACGGTTCTAGTACCGACGGTTGCTGTATCTATTCGTCGTCTTCACGATACTGGACGCTCGGGTTGGTGGCTGCTTGTGAGCTTTGTGCCTATTGTCGGTTTATTAGTGATGATATATTTCACCACCATGGATAGCGAGGTTGGTGAAAACGACTACGGACCAAGCGTCAAAGGATATGTTTAAAATAGTCGTACTATAAATTCAGAGTAGGCACTGGTATTCATATGAATTTAAGTGCCTACTTTCGCACTCACCGAATTAACTTGCGATTTTATAAGCGGGCAATTCTTTTTTGACTAATCGTTCATTTTCTAAGTAAAGCTTGCCTTGATAGGCTGACTCGCCATCTGAACTAAACTCAAACATAAATTGGCTTTTTATTCCAAGTTTACCGTCTTTTAATACCCCAAAGCGGCGCTTAATACAGGCAACACTTAACAGTTGCACTTGCAAACTTTCAGCTTGATGCTGTGCATGCCTATTTGCCGCTTCTGCGATCTGGCGGCTATACCAAAATAGCGCGATAACAGATGAAACGATGATAAAAAGCCAAAGCGTTGTCATTTAAGAAAATAACCTTCCAATTGCACGAGACAGAGTTTCACTGCGATTTTCTGCTCTAATAATCCCTAAAACATGTGGGCGTAACATAGGTATTGCAACTAAGTCTGCGAAAATACTGCTGAAAAGTCCATCGATTTGATTATTCTCAGCGGCTTTTTCCATATAGGTAAAGAGCCTTTGCTGGTCGGTTAGTGTCTCCCAAGCACGCCCTGCAATAGTGAGTAAGCAATCTGCATCTGATCCCAACTCAGATGCTAAAATGGCGTCTACGGCATGTGCGATGAGACCAAGCGCGTGACTTCCCGACATCGCACGTAAATTAGTGACTACGGCGTCCTTATCTTGCTGTTGGCATGCATGGGTCAAAGCGGCTACAAAGTCTTCGGTTTGAGATGTTGAGATGGTAACGTGCTCAAGCATTGCGGCTAATGGGGTCTTAACTTCTGCAGGCAAAACAGCCCACGCCTGTTGCAGGTTGCGCGCGTTATGACCGTGGTCTAGACGTAGGGCAAAGTCAGCAATACCTTGTAGTGCTATTTCTTGCCAGCGCTCGAACCCAAGCTTGCCCGAAAAGTAGAGTTCGGTGTGCTCGTAATATTGAGAAGCCGGGCGATTAAGCTCACGCTTTAATAGCGCATTGAACGCAGCGAGTTTGTTCGCATTTGGCGTGAAGACATAAGGGTTGTTATCAAGTTTCCCTTGAGCGGCTTCACCCGTGAGTTGTGTACCTAATGCTTCGAGCACCATGGAGGCAAAGTGGTCACGACTGGCGATAATGAGCTTGCTTTGCTCATCTAGTGGAAATTTTAAAAACCAAACATAAGGATCAACTGTCGCCTCATTATCCCAAAATTGAATTGCCATGATGGCATGACCACCAAGCGGATAAGGATAAGGGACTTGAGTATTCTCAATTTGCGCAAACTGCTTCTTATCTATTTTTGTGATACGTCGACCCAGATCATAGACTCGCCACTGCGTACCGGCGTTTGTTAGTAATTCACCTAAAGTTGAAATTTGCGCTGTCATGAATGCTCTATATGTTACTTATATTTTCAATAGCGGCAATTATAGCTACTTTTAGGTGCGCTGATAAGCCTATGAAAAAGGTGTACTTGAGAGAATTGGCTAGCTCCTAAATAATGCAAATTGCTATAATGTAAAAAATTGAGAAAGAGACAGAACCGATGAATTCGGAATTATTGATTCAGTTAGATGAACTAGAGACTTGTTTAAAAGCAACGGGTCTTTGGCAAGACGAGCCAATTTCGGCTAAGGCACTTACCTCTACGGAGCCATTTTGCTGCGATACGATGACCTTCGCGCAGTGGTTGCAATTTGTATTCTTGGGCAAAATGCGAACAATGGTAGAAAGTGGTGAAGCATTACCGGAAAATATGGCGATTGCGCCAATGGCTGAAATGGTGCTGAGTGAACATCTTTATTTTAATGCGGTGCATCAGTGCTTAAAAAACCTTGATAATACAATTGCAAAGAGCGCGTAATGCTTGAGATCTTATATCAAGATGCGCATTATGTAGCGATAAATAAGCCGTCAGGGTTATTGGTTCATCGCTCGTTTTTGGATAAGCGAGAAACACAATTTGCGATGCAAATGCTGCGTGATCAACTTGGTCAACATGTTTTCCCCGTTCACCGTTTAGATAGACCAACGTCAGGCGTGCTGCTGTTTGCGCTAAGCTCTGAGGCCGCGCGAGACATGAATGAAGTCTTTATTAGCGGTAATATTCAAAAACGCTATTTAGCGCTTGTTCGCGGGTTTGCTCCTGAATCTAGATTCGTCGACAGACCACTCAAAGAAGAACTTGATAAAATCGCTGATAAGTTTGCCTGTCAGGATAAAGCTCCGCAGGAGGCGCAAACACAGATTAATTGTTTATTGCAGGGTAGCTTGCCAATTCCTTTTGGGAAGTATCCAAGTATCCGCTACTCATTGGTGGAGTGCTTTCCTAAAACGGGTAGAAAACACCAAATCAGGCGTCACCTCAACTATTTAGCACATCCGATTATTGGTGATGTCAATCACGGTGATAATAAACACAACCACTTTTTTGTCGATCATTTTGGCTTACGTCGGTTGATGTTATTTGCAACTAAATTGGAATTTGTACATCCTTATAACAACACGACGATTTCAATTACCGCGGATTTGGGGGAAGAAGCATTGGCTGTCTTCGCTCAGCTCGGCTGGTCAGACAACGAGAAGGATTATAAATAATGGCAAAAGTTTCCATTTTTGTGGGAAGTATGTACGGCAATGCTGAAAACTTGGCAAACGACAGTGCTGAGTTTTTGAATAAATCGGGTCATGAGGCAAGTGTTATTGAACCTGCTTCCATCGTTGATGTAACGCAAGCTGAAAACATTTTATTTATTTCTTCCACCACCGGATCTGGTGATATTCCCGATAACTTGTTGCCTTTATTTTTGCAAATGCAAAGCGAATTTCCGATGCTAACGGGCAAGAAAGTAGCGGTCATCGCATTGGGGGATTCTAGTTATGGCGATACTTATTGTGGTGCTGGAAAGCAAATTGATGCCCTGATTGAAGAGTTGAACGCCACTCGAGCACAACCGCGTTTAGACATCGATGCATGTGAATATTTTGAGCCTTGGGAGCCTGCTGAGCCTTGGCTTCAAGCATTGGCAAAAAACCTTTAGGTTTTATCTTCTGTTCAGCATTACCTTTCAATTTATGCGGCTTAATAGGTCGCGTTGCCTGCTTAAATAGCAAACTTATCAGCATAGTCATAGTAACGAGAAAATATAAATATTTACATTCTGGTTACGTTGTGTGACATTGGTCTTGGTTGTATGAAAAGTGACCGATATTATAAAGTTCAAAATAATGAAAAGGAAAAAATAATGATTAAACCGATTCTATTTGCTGTATCTGCTATTTTCGCCACCGCTATGTCGTCTAATGCTACCGCATTCGAAGAAATTTACCTTGAATGTTACAAAAATGGTGAGTTGTTATGGGCTGACTCTTTTACTGATTATCGAGACGCGGATAACGCATCGAGAATTTGCAGGAGGATTGGTGGTACACCAATAATGTATTAACGATATCAGTTCTTTATGAAACTTTCTTTAGATAATACTAATCAGCATTGAAGTCTAACCAAATTTTTTGGTTTAAATCAGCTGTAAGCGACATTGAAAAACTGTGTATTTAAACGATAGTACTGTCGTAATTTTTAAGGAAAAGTGAGTCAAAAGAGCTGCTTTAATATGTAAAAATCCAATATCATCACTGATATTGGATTTTTATTTTTTAACTCTATACCTTAGCGCTAAACACGTTTCGTCTGAACTTTCAGTTTTAACTTTTGACCTGGCTGCAGGTACTTCTGTCCAGTCAGGTTGTTCCATTTGACGATTTCATTCACGCTAACGTTAAATTTAGTGGCGATACGTGCTAGTGAGTCGCCTTTACGCACTTTATAAGTGATTGTGCGCTCGGTGTTGACGAGGACGGTTTGAGTCGCTGCCTTTTCATCTTTAAAGACGGTAAGCTTTTGTCCAAGGCGTAAAACCGCATTGGTTTTTAACTTATTCCAGCTAGCTAATTGTTTAACCGTCACATCGTATTCGCGGCTGATATCCCACAATGTATCGCCTGACTTTACCGTGTGGCTGAGCTTTTTCTTGGTTACTTTGTTGGCGGCAAGGCGCACTTCTGGCGGTAAATGCTCACTTTGCAATTCGCCATCACTGAGTGGCACCAATAACTTCTGGCCAACACGGATCATATTGCCATCGATGCTATTGAGTGAGCGAATGGCGCCGATACTAGTATTAAACTTAGTCGCAACGACCGACAGGCTATCTCCTTTTTGCACCGTATAATATTGCCAACGAAGCCTATCTTTTACTTCAGTTTTAGCTAATTTCTCTTGAAAAGCGTCAACCTTTTCCATGGGTAATAATAACTGGTGTGGACCATCTGGATCGGTGGCCCAACGATTAAATCCTGGATTTAGGCGATAGAGTTCAGTTAAAGAAATATCGGCCATTTCAGCGGCAAGCGCTAAATCAATTTGTGACCCAACCTCAACGGTATCAACAACTTGAGCATTGATGATAGGCTGCCACGCGACCTTAAACTCATCTGAGCGTTTTAATAGATCGGACAAGGCAAGTAATTTAGGCACATACGCGGTGGTTTCGCGAGGTAAATCGAGAGACCAAAAATCGGTAGGCAAATGCTTTTTACGATTTTTTCGGATTGCATTGAGCAACCGGCCTTCACCTGAGTTGTAAGCTGCAATTGCGTTTAACCAATCGCCTTCCAGCGTTTTATGGAGGTAGGTGAGGTAATCAAGCGCGGCTTGCGTTGATGCGATAATATCGCGACGACCGTCATACCACCAATTTTGTTTAAGGTTGAAGCGTTCACCTGTTTGAGGCATAAATTGCCAAATACCGGAAGCGGTGCGGTGTGAATAGCCAAATGGATCGAATGCGCTTTCTACAATAGGTAACAATGCGATTTCAACAGGCATATTGCGCTTCTCTACTTCTTCAACAATATAATAGAGGTAAGGTTCTGCGCGTTTTGCGATACGGTCTAAATAGGCTTGGTGACGTTGATAGTAATTACGTTCGGCGACAACCGGTCTATTTTGTGGTACTTCGATAGATAACTGATAACGGATCCGCTCCCATACGTCGTCAAATACAGGCACAGCATCTTCATCTTCGTCTTGCCATGAGGTACTGAGTGTTTGAGAGATATCATAAGGGCTCGCGTGATCTAAGTTGGCTTGCTTCACTTGTTCAGTTGCAGTTTCCAATGGTGTTTCTTGCGTGATTTCACAACCACTTAATATTGCTGATGATGCAATAATAAAGGCGAGCTTTTTCATAAATGCGTTCTTTTGCTTGGGGGTTCGGACAAAAACTCGGCAATATTACCGAGTTTGTATCAGCATTTAAAGCTTCTTTATTATTTTATTTCGACTTCCTAAAAATCGTTAGATATGCTTATCTTTGGCGGTGTCGCAAAGAAAATGGATAATTTATTCAATACTTCCCATGCAAGTGCGCCAAAAAAGCGTCATTTTGGCGTTACATTAGGTCACTATTGAATATTTTAGAAGTTATCCTTCCATTTTCTCAGTGCACTAAAGCGAGCTTCTGGTGTATTTTCTGGCGCGATAAATTGCGTTGGTACATGGGTGAGAATGGCTTCATTTGCGGCACGCACAAATGGATTGATTGCTTTTTGCTGTTCAATTGTCGTCGGTACTGTGCGCTCGTTATTGGCACGTAATGACTTTGCTTGTTGGTGATACTGGGTTAGTGCTTGGTTAGTGGGCTCAACGGCCTCAGCAAAAGCAAGATTCGCGAGCGTGTACTCGTGTGTGCAATACACTTTACATGTGTCAGGTAGGGTGAGTAGCTTTTCAAAGGAGCGCCACATTTGACTTGGTGTTCCCTCAAAAAGCCTGCCACAACCTGCATTGAATAAGGTATCCCCCGTAAAAGCCAGCTCATCATTTACATAACAGATATGGTCTAACGTGTGTCCTGGGGTGGCGATAATGTTCAGCGTGGTATCAAAAAGTGTGATCTTATCGTGTTCACTAAGGCCATGAGTAATGCCTTTATATTTACCATTTTTAGGCCCGTAGACTGTTAAGCTAGGAAAGTGTAATAAAAGCGGGGCAATGCCATCAGTATGATCCCAATGGTGATGGGTGACTAATATGCCTTGGAGTGTTAAATCAAATTTGGCGAGGTAATCTAAAACAGGTTGTTCGTCACCTGGGTCAACTACCCAACAGTTTGAACTTAGAGGGTCTTTTATCACCCAGATATAATTGTCATCAAATGCTTTGATTGCATCGACTTGCACCATAACGCAATGCTCTATAAAGTGATTAATAACACCAGTATAACGAGCTTAGTAAATGAAACCAGCGTTAAGTTTTTTACAAGGACCCAAACCCGATGAGTGGCAAGACTTTCCTCACGGTGAATATTTAAAAGTGGGGATCCAAAAACGACTGGATGAATGGCTACCAAGAATGTTTGGTTACCACATGCTAAAACTCGGCTGTTTGAGCGGTCAAATGAATACCTCTGCCAGCCCGATTAAGCATCAAGTTTGTGTTGCCCCACAAGGTAAATATGTCGGGGTATTTGCTGAAATTGACGAGCTACCTTTTTACGAAAACTCAGTCGATGCTTGTATTTTAAGCCAGTGTTTAGAATATCATTCTGATCCGCATCATATTCTACGTGAAGCCCATCGCACACTTATTCCCGGTGGTTATATTGTGATTTCAGGTTTTAATCCATTTAGTTTATGTGGTGTGGCGCAAATGCTTCCCTTTAGTAAAGAAAAACTCCCTTGGTCAGGGCGCTTCTTTACTCCATCGCGGGTGAAGGATTGGCTAGATTTACTCGGGTTTGAGATTGTTGGTGACGAGCGTTTTATCTATGCGTCTTTAGCGCGAGGCTCGAGGCTTTCTCGTTTTGCGCCATGGCGCCGCTTTTGTCGTCATTACTTAAAGCCCATGGGAAGCGTGTATATGTTGGTGGCAAGAAAGCGGGTGATGCCGCTCACTCCAATCAAACCCAAGTGGCATGTAAAGCCTAAGTGGACACCCGCTGTTAAAGGGGCTGGACTCAGGCAAACCTGTCAAGATAAAGATTAGCTTTGTGACTTAAGGTAACCATTGATGGAGTAGGTACAGGAACGCTGTTCCTAGAGGCGTATTAAATACTGGCTTCGTAGCCTTCATCTACAAGTAGGTGTGAACCTGAAGCCGCTTCACGCGCTAAGTCATCAACAAGCTCATTGTATTTATTTCCAGCGTGACCTTTTACCCAGCGCCATTGGATCGTATGTCGGCTGGTGGCAGCGTCCAGTCTTTGCCATAAATCGACATTTTTTACTGGTTGTTTGGCTGCGGTTTTCCAATTGCGCTTTTTCCAATTTTCAAGCCAAGACTCAATGCCTTGTTTAACATATTGGCTGTCGGTATACAGAATGATATCGCAGGGACGCTTTAATGTTTCGAGTGCAATAATGGCTGCAAGCATTTCCATTCTGTTATTGGTTGTGAGTTTATACCCTGCACTCATTTCTTTTTCATGTCCTTGATAGGAGAGGTAAACACCATAACCACCTGGACCTGGATTACCTAAACACGAACCATCGGTATAAATCTCTACGGTTTTTTGCACTGAATTGCCTATTTTTATGTAAAATGTGCGAATAGGGTAAAATAATAGCAAAGTTAAGCGGGCAACGATATGCACACACGGCAAATAGTACTGGATACAGAAACTACAGGTATTGATCCTAAAGCGGGGCACAGGATCATTGAAATTGGTTGTGTTGAGCTGGTCAATCGCAGACTAACGGGGAATAACTTCCACGTATATATTAACCCTCAGCGCGACATTGAAGAAGAAGCCATTGATGTTCACGGTATCACCAACGAATTTTTACGTGATAAACCTTTTTTCCATCAAATTGCGCAAGAGTTTTTTGACTACATTAAAGGAGCTGAGCTCGTCATTCATAACGCGCCGTTCGACGTCGGCTTTATGGACCATGAGTTTGCTAAGTTAAACCAAGGCTTTCCGGCGACCCATGATTATTGCCAAGTGCTAGATACTTTGGTGATGGCAAGGGATCTTCATCCGGGCCAGAAGAACAGCCTAGATGCGCTTTGCCGTCGCTACGACATCGATAACTCAAAGCGTACGCTGCACGGCGCTTTACTGGATTCTGAGATCCTTGCTGATGTTTACCTGTCGATGACGGGAGGCCAAAAAAAGCTGAATTTGGCGAATCAAAATAAAGGTGATAAGGCTAACTCAGCTGGTGGCATTATTCGTTTAGACAGCAATCGCCCTGCACTTAAAGTTTTACGTGCTTCTGCCGATGAAGAACAAGCACATACAGAACGTTTAGAGCTTGTAAACAAAGCTTGTGGACAAAGTCTGTGGCAACAATAATGAATATAATCGGTATCGTTGGGGTGGAGTAGACGCTTAACTAGGGGCTTTATCCCAAAAAAGATCACTCAAGCCATCAACGCAATGTAGGGTTAATGCATGAATCTAAAACAGCTGTTCTTGGGGTTTGTACTGCTAGTAAGTACGGTTGTTGGCGCTCAAACACCACAGATTACGATGTTGCAGCGGGACGGTAAGGTAAATGAAATCCCTCTTTTAGATAACCGTTTTCGCATTGATTATAATATTGAAGAGATCACTTTACTGTTTTTTCGCGCTCCAGGCGCTCCCGCCGTGGTACTTGTGAAGCCTGATGGTAGTAAATATTATGCGACCAGTTCGCTGGATAATGATGCACTGCAATGGTACGACGAAGTCAGTTATGACTTGATCATTCTAAAGAACCCAACGCCAGGCCCTTGGCAAGTCATCGGACAGATCCAAAAAAATAGCCGCATAATGGTGCTTGGTGACATTGAGCTCGAAGTTGAAGCTTTGCCCCCGCTATTATTTCGTGGTGAAGTGCTGAAGGTAACAGGGCGCGTGACTAATGATGGCAAACAGATAGATGTGGGTTACTTCCGGGATGTTGTGACTTTGTATGTGGAGTTCTCTAGTACCAATAACGATGAATATGCCAACTTTGGTGCAGGTACGCAAAGCGTGACCGACTTTAAAGATGATGGCCGAGAGTTTGATGAAAGACCCTTGGATGGAATTTTTACTGGTGAGTTTAAATTAAACTTTCCAGCGGGAGAGTGGCAGCCTGAATTCTTCATTGAAACGCCCATTCTAAAAAGGAGAGTGATCAAATCACCTATTGTTATCGCTGAGCCGCCATTCAACTTTGAATTGATGCTAGCGGGTGAAAACGAGCTTGAACATGGCCTTACTATTACGATAGACGACACGGTTGTGAAACCTGAGACCATATTGCTACAGGGCAAAATTTTCTACCCTAATGGTGAAGAGCAGATGTTTACCTTAGATGCAGAAGAGCGGCTTTATCGTCAGCTGCCAATCAAGAATTATGATTGGGGGCGTTATGGTGTAGAAATCTCCGCATTTGGTGAAAATATCAATGGCCGTGAGTTTATGGCAACGCTGCCAAATTACAATTTTGAAATTGAAAGACCCATTGAAAAAGTGCCTGAATTGGAAGCCGCTGCGTTACCAGCAGTGAAACAACCTGAGCCAGAACCAGAGCCGACAATAAGCACAGCGCTATTAGTCAGTATTATTGTTGCTGGTAACTTAGTTGTATTATTGCTCGGTTGGTTAGCCATTCGTATTCTGGTGCAAAAAAAGCCAATTAGACTAAAAGTACCAATGCCAAAGAATCCATTTAAGAAAACCGAAGAAGTGATTGATCTTGATGATTTAGGACCATCTGAAAATAACGCAGCAGGGAATGGTTCAAAAAATGATAAATCAGGTGATATTTTGAACCTTTCAATGAAAGATAACTAAAAAACACGGTTTTTTTTCAAAAAACGGTTGACTCATGAGGGGGTCATTCGTATTATTCACGCCGCTGTCAGGGAGCACACCTTACAGCAAATACTGCAAGAATATGACGCGGAGTGGTAGTTCAGTTGGTTAGAATACCGGCCTGTCACGCCGGGGGTCGCGGGTTCGAGTCCCGTCCACTCCGCCAAATTTCTTCGTAGTATCAATAAGTCGCGCTGGAGTGGTAGTTCAGTTGGTTAGAATACCGGCCTGTCACGCCGGGGGTCGCGGGTTCGAGTCCCGTCCACTCCGCCAATACTTATTACAAACGTGCATTTGCTTCTTATGGAGTGGTAGTTCAGTTGGTTAGAATACCGGCCTGTCACGCCGGGGGTCGCGGGTTCGAGTCCCGTCCACTCCGCCAACACTTCGAAGCAAAAAATGCGAATACTCAGTGGAGTGGTAGTTCAGTTGGTTAGAATACCGGCCTGTCACGCCGGGGGTCGCGGGTTCGAGTCCCGTCCACTCCGCCAATGTATCGCATAACTATATTCAAGCTTTATGACAGCTTGTTTACTCGCTGGAGTGGTAGTTCAGTTGGTTAGAATACCGGCCTGTCACGCCGGGGGTCGCGGGTTCGAGTCCCGTCCACTCCGCCAACACTAAAACGAGTAAAATAATGTCATTAAGATATCTCTGCGGAGTGGTAGTTCAGTTGGTTAGAATACCGGCCTGTCACGCCGGGGGTCGCGGGTTCGAGTCCCGTCCACTCCGCCATTTAAGATATCTTGCAAATCTATCACTGCGGAGTGGTAGTTCAGTTGGTTAGAATACCGGCCTGTCACGCCGGGGGTCGCGGGTTCGAGTCCCGTCCACTCCGCCAGTTTGCATTTTCTTCTAAGCAAGCTTCCTTGACCAAAATTAAAAAGCTCGTTTACGTTAGTCTTTCCCTTATCATCACTATCAAGTCACTTATTTTTCAACATAAGCTTATAATAATGTCGTTATAACTTTGCCCGTTGCAGCAAAGTGATAGTTCAGTTGGTTAGCTGTTGCTTAAGTGGATAGCATTCTGCTAGGTCAAAAGACGATTACCTACGCGCCACACTCATTGTTTTACGTCTCAGTTCTTGTCGCCTTTTATACAAATAGACTAGGGCCTGTTGACCTTTGCTGTTTGATTTTTGTTCTTCTGAGTGTGTTTTGGTCGCGACGCTCGACTTGCCGCCTAGTAATCTAGGCAAAAG
>NZ_MBQA01000227.1:0-10802 GCF_001709235.1 Pseudoalteromonas sp. BMB | reverse complement strand
TATCCGCAGCTCAGGTTATTTAGATTAATCGCTGGTGTTATGTTTGCCATTTCTTTACTGCTCACACATTTTGTCAACCCACATTGGGTTTGGTTTAGCGTGTTTATTTGTGTCAATTTAGTGCAGTCTGCTTTTACTAACTGGTGCCCTATGATCGTTATATTGAAGAAACTTGGCATTCAGGAAAGGTGAGTCATAATGAAACCGATAACCCAATAAGGAGCTACATATGCTGATATCTGCCCAAGATGTATTAAAGACAGTTAAGCCTAATCAACGCTGCATTGACGCGGTACAAGCAAAATCAGAGATTGCACAAAACAATGGTCTGGTTATCGACGTGAGAGAGCCGGCTGAGCATAGTCAAAAGGCAGCCAACGGCGCGGTAAATATCCCAAGAGGATTGCTAGAGTTTAAGCTTCCAGAGCTGGAAAAAGACGCAGACAGGCCAATTTATTTACACTGTGCTGCTGGTGGCCGTGCTATTTTTGCCGCAGAGCAACTAACACGTATCGGTTATACAAATGTCAGCGTAATTACCTGCAAAGCTGAAGTGGTGTGTGACACGCTTTAAGCACATTATGACCCTCTTTTTATTGAGGCACTGAGTCACAAAACTTTATTAGGCTCAGTGCTGTTTCTGACTTCCATTTCTTACCCAACCTTAAGATTCGCTATAAAAGCATTTAAATCATTAAGTTAATTAATTTTATAAATTATTGTCATATGACAGTTTGAGCACTGACGTAAGCTTGTCGGCGTGTTTTAATGAAGAAACAGGCACAGTGGAGACAACAACATAACTGGAGTTCAATATGTCTGACTTAAAAAAGCTAGAAAAAGCCACCTACAAAGTGTATTTCCAAGATGGAGATCATCAAATTACGTGTTGTGCAAATGCATTAAATTGCACTCAATATGTTTTCGTCGACGATGTTTGCGTTTCTCAAAAACGCCACTTACTCGGTGATAGTACCCATAAATTTACTTTTGCAGATCAGGCCTATGAAGCTAGATTTTGTTTAATTAACGGGTTTACTTTTGAAACTGAGTGCCTATTACTCAAAGGAAAAAAAATACTTGGTCGCCAGTCAAGTACCCCTCTGAACGATCAACTGACCTTAGCCAAGGTCATATTCACTTTTATGGGCTACGGCCTAGTTGCAGGCTTTTGTATATTTACTCTCGCGTACTACTTGGGACGCTGGTACGGCAGTGCCGCACTTTAAGTTCGTCAAGGAGGAGATAATGCAAATAAATAATAATACAGTAAAGCTATTGCGAACCGAAAAGAGTTGGACTCAGCAACATTTAGCAGATGCCTCTGGAGTTAGTCTACGCACAATTCAACGCGTCGAGAGCGACGGGACAGCAAGTAAAGAGACTGTAATGAGCTTGTGTGCGGTGTTTGAAGTCTCCCAATCCAAGCTTATTGATTTGGCCGACATGTTCCATAATAAAGAAAACAAAGAAGAAAAAACAGTGAGTTATCATTTATTCTTGTTTACTGCAATCCTATCCCTAAGCGTTGGGGGCGTTATCGGCGCAGGCCTGATTTATCTGATAATTCGATAAATACCTTATTCTTATAGCAGCCGAAGTCCATAAAAAGGAGTGCTGTGCAGCACTCCTTGCACTTTTCTTATGCGCGGTTTGGAATAATTTTTATTTCTACTCGGCGGTTTTGTGCCTTACCTTGCTCAGTATCGTTGCTCGCGATTGGCTGAGACTCCCCCATGCCCTCTGCGTATAATCGCGCAGGAAGTACCTGCTGTGATAATAAATACTGCTTTACGCTATTCGCGCGCTGTTCAGACAAAGTCTGATTAAAGCTCGCTGAACCAGTAGAGTCTGTATGCCCGACAATCGTTAAGAATGTCTTATCGTACTGCTGCATCACGCGCGCGATGCCTTGAAGTGTATTATAAAAACCTGGGCTGATAGCTGACTTACCTGTCGCAAAGGTAATGTTTGATGGCAACACTAAGCGCATTTGGTCACCCTCACGAACCACCTCAACCCCCGTGCCCGCGAGCTCTTGGTTAAAAGCGGCTTCCTGCTTGTCCATATAGTTACCAATTGCGGCACCTGCAATTGCACCAACCGCAGCACCAATGGCAAGACGCTTATCTTTGTGGTTACCAGTAGCCTTACCTAACACCGCACCAGTTGCAGCGCCAATCGCCGCACCTTTACCTGTGTTATTCATTTCACATCCAGACAAAGCAACCACAACGGCTGCACCAATTAACATATTTCTTGCAATCATCTTCCCACCTGAGTTCGTTTCAACTTGATTGTCTATATTGTTGCAATAAACAATTAACTCTGGCTGAAGCCTTGTTGGTTTTTTTAAGGATGAGCAGGGACTAAGTCGCTTATATGCTCAGAAACTGGTGGCAGTTTATATTTTGCAACCACAGCATCAAGCTGCTTTCTCTCAGCCAATTGCTTCATCGTTAAACGAATGGTTTGCGCAAGCTCGGTGCCGCTGAAGCGTTTGCTCATTGCCATATGGCCATAAATCGGCTGAGCGTGGTGATAGGAGACTTTTTTCAACTTTTCAATGGGCTGACCAAGCACTTCCATCGCCACCTCAGCGGTGTCTTCAACTGCGATCACAAGGTCAACACGTCCTTTAAGCAATAAATCAAACGCCACTTGCTCACTAAACACAGGGACTTTATTGAGTTGACGGTCTTCATCAAAGCGAGGGTAAAAAACGCCGCCACGCATCACCGCAATCCGCTTGGTATAAAGATCCGTATATTGTTCCACCCGAATATCGCTGTCTTGCTTAGCATAGAACACAAACGAAGATGTCAGCGCCATGTAGGCGGGTTCGACAAAGTTGATTAACTTTTCTCGTTGAGGCGTACGGATCAAGCCACCCATGACGTCTACCTCACCTTGCGCTATCATCCGCATACAGCGAGAGAAAGGACAGGGAACGGCATTTATTTGATAATCAACACCAGCCTGAGCCTGCACCGTTGCCAATATATCTAAGATTAAACCTTGCACTTCACCATTGTCTTCAATAATGCTATACGGTGGCGCGTGATCAACAGCGACATTAATTTGCTGAGCAAAACAAGAGAAGTTCGCCAACAAAAAAAGTAAACACGGCGATAAAAAAGTCATTCGCATAATACTTATCCAACTGAGGCGCACTCGCGCCAAAAGTCATAAATATGTCATATAAAATTGTGAAGATATAAGGTTAACAATATCACAAGGTACACTATGTTTCTGAAAATATTTTACCAGTTTTTGTTATTAGGATGTACGAGCTTTGGAGGACCCGCAGCCCACCTTGGGTTCTTTAAAAAACACTTTGTCGATAACTTAAAATGGCTGAGTAACGAGCGCTATGCCAGTATGATCAGTCTGTCACAAATACTGCCAGGGCCGGGGTCTAGTCAAGTTGGATTCGCGATTGGTTTTGAAAAAGCTGGAATACTAGGAGGGATCGCCGCCTTCTTAGGGTTTACGCTACCGTCTTTTTTGCTCATGATCATGCTGGCATTAACCGCTGAGCAGCTTTCGGGCACTGCGTTGAATGTCATCAATGGGTTGAAATTGTTTGCTGTTGTCATCGTTGCCGATGCGGTAATGAGTATGGCGAAAAGCTTTTGTAAAACCACAGCACTCAAATTCGTCGCATTTTTCGCCACATTCACGCTGTTGATGCTGCCGAACTTAAGCGCACAATTGGGTGTGCTTATGGTGCTTGTCGTTGCTGGTTACTTTTACTCATTTAGCAATGCGCCAAGTAAACCGAGTCAATCAAAAAGCCAAATCAACTGGTCTGTATTTGCGCTCTTTATTGGCCTATTTGCGTTAACCTTTGCCGCGCTACCAAATCAACTATTTGCCGAGTTTTATCAGGCAGGTGCTTTAGTTTTTGGCGGCGGTCACGTCGTGCTGCCGCTACTACAAACTAGTGTTGAGGGAGTCGCGCAAGAAACCTTCTTAACAGCTTATGCTGCCGCGCAAGCCATTCCAGGGCCGATGTTTACCATCGCAAGCTTTTTAGGCGCCGTTGTCGACAATACCCATCCCATTTTGGGCGCAGCGATTGCAACGCTCGCTATTTTCTTGCCGGGCCTACTGTTAATGTGGGCGTTTAACCAACAGTGGCAATCACTTATTGCATTGCCAAGGTTTGCAAGCATCAGCGCGGCCTTAAATGCCGGTGTTGTGGGAATTTTAGCCGCTGCGTTTTATCAACCAATTTGGCTTTCTGCGGTGCATAGTTTGCTCGATATCATCGCGGTGGTATTAGGCTTTGTAGCACTAAAATGGCTAAAGCCCGCGATATGGCAATTGCTTATTGCCTTTATGGTATTTGGGGTTATCGCTGGAAGTGTGTAGGCCACCTTTCTGTGGCCTTGGTGATTATTCTACAATTGCGTCAGGTTTACTAACGGCGCGCACTTTCACGCGGTGTGCGCCAAAGTAGTCACTCACACTTTGGTATGGACGTAACCCAAATGCTGGCATTACGCTTAGCATGTAGTCCAAAATATCGGCTTGTAGATGCTCATAAAACACCCAGCGTTTATCGCGACTAAAACAGTAAAACTCCAGAGGCAAACCATGCTGCGTGGGGGCAAGCTCCCTGACCATACATAAACAATCTTGATTAATGGCATCATGCTGCTTCAAGTAGGCCTCTGCATAGCGTCTAAATAAGCCTAAATTGGTGATATCGCTTGGTACATCGTCAAGCTTTTCCAGTAGTGGATATTGCTCGGTTAGCAACGCTCGCTTTTGCTCAGCCAACGGCTCAATGCTAGTAAAATCAATATGAATGGCGCGTTTTATGCGACGTCCTGCTGACTCTTGCATGGCACGCCAGTTTTTAAATGAATCAGAGATCAACATATAAGTTGGTATGGTGGTGACGGTGTTATCCCAGTTACGTACCCTAACGGTATTTAAACCCAGATCTATCACCTCGCCGTCTGCACCAAATGCGTCAACTTGGATCCAGTCACCAGTGGTTACCAGTCGATTGGCTGCTATTTGAATACTCGCAACCAATCCCAAAATCGTATCTTTAAATACCAAAATAATGACTGCCGCGATAGCACCAAAACCGGAAAGAATATAAGTCGGTGATTTATCCACCAAGATACTGACCACCAATATAGAACAAACTATAAATATCAGTAGCTTAATTACTTGAATAATCCCTTGGATCGGCACTTCTTTGGCGAATGGAAAGAGGTTATAAACGCCATTACCTAAATTGACTAAACTGCTAAATAAAAACCCAGATGCCACCACCAACATAACGTACACCAGTGTTTCCATCACGATAAACACCCAAGCTGGCGCGACAAATAGACGCTCGTGGTAGGCGGAAAAGACCAGTAAACACAATACAAAGGCAAAGCGGCCGCTAAATTTACTTAACTGAGGGGCAAGGTGACCAATTTTACGCGGTGAAATATGTCGCGCGAGGTTTTCTACATTGGGTAGCACTAAACGGCGGATCACCCAATATAAAAACAATAACCCAACAACCGCGACACCGTTGGTGAATAACGCACTGATCACAGTGCCTTGCGGTAACTCTTTTAACCACGGTTGAACGACATCATGAAGGTGATCAAACTTCATAGCTGTTTTAGCTCCTCATTGAGCGTGTCATTTGGCTCAGTCGAATGCAGCCAATGCGCTTCGAGTTGGCAATCTTTGCGTTGCCAAACTTCATTCATAAAAGATTGAAACTGTACACGATAAGCTTTATCGGCTTGATAGTTACCAAGCGGCACTTTCTCCATCGCGATGTAGTCTATTTTTACATCAATTGCGTCCAAGCGTCCAAGCGTAAATGCACGGCAAATATGCTCACCTTCTAACTCATAAGCCAAAGTCGCGTTGAGCATGCCGTCAAGTTGCTCAGATAACACTTCAAGGGCAAACGCTACACCACCCGCCTTTGGTTTGAGCAGATGCTTAAACGGACTATTTTGATGCGCATGTTTGGCTTTAGTATGACGAGTACCTTCCACAAAATTAATTACCGTTGTGGGATGATCACGAAAATTGCGACAACTGGCTTTGGTACGCTCTACATCCATCCCTTTAAGCTTAGGATTTTTGGCGATCTGCGCTTTACTCGCACGTTTCATAAATGGCATGCCCATAGCCCATGCACCAGTACCAATGAAAGGCACGTACTTTAATTCATCTTTTAGGAAAAATTTAGGTGCAGGTAGTACCTCCATGGCACTAAGCACAACGATATCAAGCCAGCTAAGATGATTGGAAATTAATAAATACCACCCTTGAGCGTGTAATTCTTTTGGCAAGCCCACTTGGATTTTGTCGCACGCGATGCGCAAACCAAGGTAATTGCCTTTACACCACATACCGTAAAAAAAGTGCAGTGCTGTAGAGATAAACTTAACTGGCACAAGCAGTTTTATGATGCCAAACAATAGCACCAATAAACCACATACAAAGGTATTCACCAGCAGCCACACACTGGCCGATAGCCCGAGAAACCACTTAGGTAGTATTTGTTTTAACATCACAACATCCTTCTACTACTTTTTATCGGCAAGCTCCACAAGTTGTGCATCTTTAGCTTGCCACAAGGCGTTTAATTCGGATTGAAAACGCACTCTAAATTCGGGATCATTCGTGTAGTCGCCGACCAAGTTTGCACTGACCGGCATTACTTCCACCTGAACATCTACTGACTTCACTTTACCAGCGATAAAGTCTGCAAAAGTTGGTACACCACCGGGATAATGTATGGTGACGTTCACCACTTTGCTGATTTGCTCACCCATGGCCTGCATCACAAATGCGATGCCTCCCGCTTTTGGTTTAAGCAGGTGTGTGAATGGGCTTTTCTGCTTACTATGCTTGGATTCGGTGTAACGCGTACCCTCAACGAAGTTTACAATACTCACTGGCATTGTTTTAAACTTTTCGCATGCTTTTCGCGTCGTTTCTATGTCTTTACCACGCAATTTAGGGTTTTTCTTTAATTGCGACTTGCTGGTTCGCGTCATAAAAGGAAAATCGAGTGCCCACCAAGCAAGACCAAGCACAGGTACGTAAAGCAGCTCTTTTTTCAAAAAGAAATTCAAAAACGGGATTTTGCCATGAAGCACTCGCTGCAACACTAAGATATCCACCCAACTTTGGTGATTGGCGATAACCAAGTACCAGTCTTTGCGTTTTAGCTCATCCAACCCGCTAACATTGAGTGTATACGGCGCAATGAGGTTTTGGCTCACTGAATTACACGCGACCCAGTTACTTGCGCACGCTTTAGCAATATAGCTCATGGCTTTTTGCAATGGTGGGATGGGCAGTAGCTTAATCAAGCCACAAATAAAGATCGGTATAAACCAAAATATAGTGTTAACGGCATACAGCAAGATGCTGATCACTTTACGAATAAACGACATTCATTCCCTCATCGTGTTTTACGGCAGAGCTGTATCATACCTTGAAAATCACACACAATTAAGCCGACCAGTTGGTCGGCTATAATTTATTCCATTTCACTATTTGAAAATCAATCTTCGAAGTAAGTATAACCTTCAAGTCCTGCGTTTAACTCCTGTAGATACTGAGCTTTAATTGACTCTGGTAACGACAAGGCCGCGACCTGCTGTGCGTAGTTCTCAGATAACACAGCTTTGTCATAATGAACAAAGCGTAGTACATCTTCAACACTGTCGCCCTTGATTGCATTAGTGAGTTTATAACCCTCATCACAAAGCTCAACGTGTACTGAGTCTGTGTCACCAAATAAGTTATGTAAATCACCCAATATTTCTTGATAGGCTCCCACCAAGAACATCGCAACGTGATATTGCTCTCCCGGCACATACTCAGGAATGGGTAAACTTGACTCGATACCCGCGCCCTCAACATAACTGTTGATTTGACCATCAGAATCACAGGTAATGTCCTGAATAATCGCTCTTTGCGTCAACGGCTGATTGAGCTTGTCGATAGGCATCACCGGAAATAGCTGGTCAATACCCCAAACATCCGGCAGTGATTGGAACAACGAGAAGTTCACAAACAGTTTATCAGCCAGCTTTTCATTGAGGTCGTCTAGTACTTCTCGGTGTGCTCTTGCATTCTCATTTAAGCACTCACGCACTTTATGAAGTGTCGTGAAGTAAAGCTGCTCAAGCTGCGCCCACTCTTGCATGCTGATCAAACCATGCACGTATTGGTCGTGTGCATCGCTGAACAAGTGCATAGCGTCATGGTAAGTTTCTAAAGCCATGCGAGGAGTCAGTTGTGACAACGAATGCCATAACTCTTGTAATACCAATGGGCTGGTATCTTGTGGTTGCACCGGTTCGACTTGATTTGGTGCTTTTTCTACGTCGATCACATCCGTAATAAGCATCGCGTGATGGGCAGTTAATGCTCGACCAGATTCAGTAATAATATCCGGATGCGGAATGCTATTGAGCTCCGCAATATCATGAAAAGCATGCACCACATTTTTCGCGTATTCCGCCACCGTATAATTCATAGAGCATGAACTACGAGAACCTGAGCCTTCGTAGTCCACTCCGAGGCCACCGCCAACATCAACGATACGCAGCGGAACACCTAGTTGGTATAGCTCAGCATAGTGACGCGCACATTCTTTAAGCGCACGTTGAATATCACGAATATTGGCAACTTGCGAGCCGATATGGAAGTGTACCAACTGCATTAAGTGCAAACGATTATGCGACTTAAGTAGCTCAACCGCTTGCAGCACTTGGCTAGCAGTAAGACCAAACTTGCCTTTTTCACCACCGGTATTTTGCCACTTGCCTTTACCAACTGAATTAAGACGAATACGAATACCAATCGACGGTTCAATGCCTAAATCGTCGATTTCTTGTAATAAGGTATCCAGTTCAGAGAGCTTTTCTACGACTATGTTTACTTGATGGCCCATCGCTTGACCGATGCAAGCTAAGCGCAAGAACTCACTGTCTTTGTAACCGTTACAGACAATGGTAATAGGTTGGTGTGCCACACCCAAAATTGCCATCAATTCAGGCTTAGAACCGGCTTCAAGGCCAACGAGACCGCTTGGATGAGCCAATAACTTACTGACAACCGAGCGCTGCTGATTCACTTTTATTGGATAAACACAAGTGTACTGGCCTTGGTAATCACGTTGAGTTCGTGCGGCAGTAAATGCTTGAGTCAAGGTATCGACACGATGTTTTAAAATGTCGGTAAAACGCACCAAAACCGGCAAAGTTAGCCCCTGCGCTTTAAATTGCTCAGTTAACTCTGGAAGAAAAATTGGTGGCTTAGTGCGATCACCATCAGGAAACGCCACTAACTGGCCCTGTTCATTGATATCAAAATAGCCGTCACTCCAGTGCGTAACGTTATAGATAGAACGTGCTGTTTGCAGACCCCAAGTCATTGCTGCTCTCAATTAATTCTTTATAAAGCTTCATTCTAATACGCGAGGCTAGTCAATGCGACCTAAAGTTGCGTTTTCATTAGCTTACAAACCTGATAAATAGCCCATGCTTGATTAGGACTAATATGAGGCAAAGTACAAAATGTTGACTAAAATTGATTGAGCAAAGGCGCAAGCACTGGCAAAATTGCCTTAATTTTTATCAAGTGTGAACACAATCATGGCAAACTTAGAAGCAAACCGTTGGTTTACAGAAATTAGCGACCGCGATGGCAGCGCTTTTTCACTTAGAGTCAACAAAAAACTAGACGAAATCCAATCACCATTTCAAAAAGTAGAAATGTTTGAAACGACGGATTTTGGTAACCTGATGATCATTGACGGTTGCACTATGGTGAGCACGCGTGAAAACTTTTTCTATCACGAAATGATGAGTCACCCGGCGCTATTCTCGCACCCTGCACCTAAAAATGTTGTGATCATTGGCGGCGGCGACTGTGGCACATTGCGTGAAGTATTAAAGCACCCTGGCG
This sequence comes from Pseudoalteromonas sp. BMB, assembly GCF_001709235.1. Classification (NCBI taxonomy): domain Bacteria; kingdom Pseudomonadati; phylum Pseudomonadota; class Gammaproteobacteria; order Alteromonadales; family Pseudoalteromonadaceae; genus Pseudoalteromonas; species Pseudoalteromonas sp. BMB. Next base: position 839 of record NZ_MBQA01000227.1, on the reverse strand, counting down.
TTGAAAAAGTAACTCAGATTGATATCGACGAAGTTGTGACGCAAATGTCTTTGAAATACTTCCCTGAGCTTTGTGAGTCTAATAACGATCCTCGTGCAACTGTGATGTTTGATGATGGCATCAGATATATGCGTGAAGCCGAAGCAGAGTCTATCGATGTTATCATCGTTGATGGCACCGATCCTGTTGGCCCTGGTGAAGGTTTATTCAACCACGCATTCTACAAGAGCTGTTTAGCAGCGCTTCGCACTGGTGGTATCATGATCCAGCAAAGTGAATCACCACTGATGCACATGCCGTTGCTACTAGAAATGCGCGATGCAATGTTGGAAGTAGGCTTTGTTGATCTGCAAACCCTGCCTTTCCCACAGCCAATCTACCCAAGCGGCCTGTGGTCAGCAACAATGGCGCGTAAAGATCAAAAGTTTGCCGGATTCCGCGAACAAGACGTTGATAACGCAACATTTGACACTGAGTACTACAACACAGGTATTCATAAGGGTGCATTAACAACACCTAACTTTATGAAGCGTGCTTTCGAAAAGTAGGCCGAATCAAAATATAAACTTAATTGTTAAAGTGTGGTAGTGTTAGAGTGTAGTAGCTCATATCTGATCCTACAGCCTTGATGATTAGGTTAATGCTTCACCTGACCCGCAGTTATGAGCGAACAGCAGATGTTCGCTCTAGCTCGTTTTTGGATAAAAACGTTTTAGGTCGCCGGCTGTATTAGGCGAATTTCGCATAAAAATTTCTATGGGCTAACGCCTAAATAACTGGTTTAAAAGCTTGGCTAAAATTAGCGAAGAATGAGGACCAGCCAAGCTTTAGACGTCCCA
>NZ_MBQA01000226.1:0-32584 GCF_001709235.1 Pseudoalteromonas sp. BMB | reverse complement strand
GATTGGAATGAATTTATTTTGGCGGGATAAGTCTGGCTTATAGTTGGCCATAACAGATTACCGTGGGTGAATAATATCTATTAGATCACAGTAACCAACTCGATTCAAGGTTAAGAAACTGTCAATCCAAAACCAACAATCCAGTACCTGAAAAGAGTAATTCTACAGCCTCAACGCCCAGCTCAGCGGGCAAATGTAGCGCAGCGGAATTTGCTCCGCTGCAGCTGATTGTTAGGTGGCTGTGCACTAGCAGAAAAATGTCGCCACTCAAAATTTCACTACTTAAGTGCCATCAGGGTTCTTGAAATATCAATTGACAATAATTTAGGGAATTCCTCAATAACTTGCATAATCCCTAGCTTAAGTCCTGCATCCCCATTTCTGCTGGAAATCGCATTTAACTCCGGAATGTACGATAGAACTGACTTTTCCCAGTCATGACCTCGCATCATTAGGAATTGTGTAGGTAATTTAAGAACCCAGCCGTTATGGAGTTCACAGTCCGCTGTCGATGTATTAGATATTCCTGTTGCCAGCGTTATGTGATCCGAGATTTTTTGAGCTTCTTCGTTGGTCAGTTTTGCCGCATCCATGTAGGTATGAAGATGGGGCACGGAGAAATCACTTAGTTTCCGCTTTCCAAGGCGGACAAGCGCAAGCCCTAGGAAAAGCGGATCTAAAACATAGTTTTCGATTGAGTATCGATTTCCTCCGCCCAGAACATAAATGGGATGCTTATCTACTTTCTTTCCATCACAGTCAATAATCCCACGAACTAGATCGCTGCCAGATTCGTGCAGACGATTTGCAATTGATTCAACATCTGTGCAATTTGAAGTTCCGCTGTGCGGCTCAAGAAATATTGGCGTGTAACCTATAGTGGAAAATCTGGAAATAATTTGATGCAATCTTTGAAAGTAAATTACGTCAAGTTTACTTTCTACAAAAATTTGCCGTCTGTCCTCAGTGGATACCTTGAGGTGAGGTATACCGTCCGTTAGCACTTCAAGGCCACGGCTTATACTTACCATTTCTGGTATTTTTGTATCCCTATTGATTTCAAAAAGTGAGTTGTCTGGACACATTGCAACAGTTGAAGGCGAATGTGTAGTTACAACAACTTGCACACCCGCCTTGCTCACTACCACATCTCGCAGAGTCTCTATAAGCAGCCTCGAATATTGAGGGTGCAGAGGGGCGTCAGGTTCATCGAGAATTAACACGTCTGGTTTTCCAGACGATTCCTGAGTGTTGTAAATGGCAAGCGCCAACGACATCAGAACCTTTTCTCCGGTTGATAGGTCATTTGCTGATATCTCAGTCCCGATATATCTATCTACTAATCTCAGCCGATATGTCGATTCCGTGTCTATTGCCTCTGGACTTACCACCTCATAAGTTAAGCCTGCTTTTGCCAGTATTTCATTAATCAACACCCAAGGCTTGGGACCATAAATATGTGAAAACTCCTCATCTGAAAGGGTCGGTATGTTGGTGTTGTTTTCTTGGTTTAGAAACTTTTTAAACTTATTTTTCGTATATCTGACGTGATACATTTTGAATATGAGGGCAAGCCTGGACGCAAATAGCGTGCTCGAATCTGCTTCTGCAAGATTAAGATTAAAGTAAACGTCGTCTTCGGTTAGCTGCTCAAGAGTTTTTCCGGTTTTTTGGGTGACACTTTTGATTATGGAAAATAGCTGGGGGTTATGCCCCCATCTGGCTAGGAAATTCTCAATTGGTCCAGATATTTGCTCGCCGTTGTTTCGTGCATTTATCAGATTGCGTTGCTGCTGTTCTATCTGTCCCCACCAGTTTTTGGTGTTCTGGGTAATCTGTTGGGGGTCGCAAGCTTCATCGATTTGAGGGTTGAGGCCTCCAAATCCTATCAATAAGACTTTGGCAAGGTTGTTCCCCTGGTCAGATACTGTTGAAATCTGACTATTGGCCATAGCCTCTAGGAGATGACTCTTTCCGCTGCCATTTTTTCCCGTAATAACACTAAAAGTGGGGAGTTCAAAGCTAACACCTGCGGGTATGGATTTGTGCGCTTTGTTTATTTGAATTTCCATGCTTCAATTTCTCTTAAAGATCTCTTGCCGCCTAACAATTTAATAGTGCGCAAATCGCGCATATTTCTGATTTGCAATCGCGCACTTTTATGATTGATTTAGTTTTAACAAAATTGATAACTCATTGCCAACATTATTAAAAGTTCAAGTTACGATTTTTTTGAGAAAGATAAAAATGCGCAACTTGCGCATTTTCTTGAATATGGGGGAAATAGCTCTACTTGTTAATTCTAGTTTTTCTCTCAAAGCAGCAAATTTGCCTGCAAGCACCAAACAAAACTGTCAGCACCGTTCTCCTCCCTCATCACACCCGAAAGTAAAGTGCCAATGAGTCATTTCAACGCATGGATGCGTGAAAAGCTGTGACAGGGACAGGGATGTCCCTTACACAGCGGTGACGTTCATATTGGCAATTTACTTGAGGAGTCAGAGTGATGTTGGGAGTGCCCTTTCTTTTGCTACCTTTTCTTTGGGCAAGCAAAGAAAAGATAGTCGTAGCCCATGGATGGGCGTCGAAACCTGTCAGGAGGACGGGCTGACTTTACGGTAAATTTCGAGCTACCAGCCGTTAGCAACATAAACCTCCATGTTTAATATCAAAGCACATCCATGCGCTCCTCGTTCATTCTTTTGAAACGACGCGATCGAGCGAACCAAGAAAACGTCGCCCCAACATCACACTTAATCCTCAAACCATAAGCCGATATATAATACCAATTGCACTAAGTCTCCAATCAATTTGAAGGGTGAAATACCATATTAGCGTCGTTAAAAATTTCTCATTTAGAACAACTAAATAGCAAAAATTTTTGCCTAGCTACTAAAGCTATTTCTCCGCTTCAAATAGCTCATTTACCTAATACAATTGGTATCGCAACCGTCTTGTCAGGCACGTCCTTGTGCCTGACAAGACTTGGCCGACATCCTGTCGGCACATTGCATATCGGCTTATGCTTTTCGGGTGTGATGGAGGGGGAATAAGTTGCTTGTAAGATCGTCTACGATTTTTACGGTGAAGCTGTTTGCAAGGGTTACAAAAACTATCAGCATAGCCTCCTAATTAGCATTGCAGACAGCTTTATGGAAGGTGGTTCACCCGCCGAGCTGTTATGTTTTTCGGGTGTGATGAAGGGAAAATGCTGTAGTGTGTGAGCTCGGCTCATACTTAAGCAGCTGAACTTTTAGGCTACGTTGAGCATAATGATTCAATATTACCCAAAACAAAATCTTAACAATTCAGTGATGTAGATTTCGCCAGAACCCTGTATTATAAGCCTGTTAAAAGCTTAGGAACGGGTGCACCTGTACGCTAAGCGAATGGATACTAAAATCAATAACTGTGCTTATGGAACTTTTTGCGCGAATGGAATGATATTATGATCAAGAAAACCGCCATCATCATTGCAATATTGGCTGCTATTAGCGGCTGTAAATCGCTAGTTTATAAAGGTAATAAACTTTACGAAGCGGGAATGTACCGCCAAGCTGCTGAATATTATTCACAAGCACTCGCGGAGGACCCAGAAGATCTTGAAGCGAAACAAGGCTTAACACTGGCGCGAGATAAGCTTATAGATAAAGGTCTTATCGATGTACGTATGCTGCGCTTAGCAAATAACTACACCGCTGCTGCAACTAGGCTAGAAGAAATCGTAGAGAACCAAGCACAATGGCAAATGAAGCCGACCGGCGCGATGGCAAATACCCAAAGAGAAGAACTAGATTATGCGAGGCAATGGCTACTCGACGAAGCCCGTTCACTCTCAAATACGCCCTACCCCGATAAGTTTAAGCTGTTTGAACATAACTATCGCCATCTGATCAGCAATGCACAGTTAGCAAGCGCCATGAGCACCCACTATGACACGTTAAGAACGCAAGCGCAGAAAAAGTGTGATGAACTTGCAGGACAGGTTAGCGGGCAGCGCTTCTATTTAAAAAGTTTCACGGAAAAATACTGTTTAGCGTGGCAAACTCCAAAACGTTTACGTGTAGATAACCAAGATAAAAGTCGTTATTTTGCGATGAACATACGAGATCGTGTCGATATTGGTTTGCGCTTTGGCAACTCAATCAGAGGACAATATGGCGCATTTATCTCAAGCCTAAATACGGCATTTAATAATAGCCTGTGGTTTGATAGTGATGGCAGTCAACAGCTTTCATTAGAGCTATATGCAGATGCAGACTATTACCGCACTAGCAATCAATATATCCAGCGTAAGCATTATCAACAGGAAGTTGAACGACCAGACCCAAATAACTCAGATAAGACGCACACCGTAGAAGTCACAAGAGAGTTCACTTACCCGGTGACCATCTACGATGAGAAATTTGATATCAACGTTAATTATGAGGCGAGTTTAGCCCATCGTTATATCAAAGGCAGTGCAAGCGATAGTAAGCATAATAAAACCCGTGCGCATCAGGCTGATTTTGAGCAACTTGATATCACCCCGCTGTCTCCAGACTTTCTTAACCTTTCTCAGATAACAGAAAAGACCTTTGATGAATTACTCAAAAAATTCTCTCAAGATCTTACGCTAACTTGGAAGCAAAATTACTGTGGGCAGGCACTTGGCACCAATAAAGGTGAAAATATTCTACGCTGTGCCAAGCTTGAACCTGAGCATGACTATATCAACCGTTGGTTTGACCAGCACTTTGGGATCAAGTACTCAGAAATGACGACTTTATACGGTATTTGAGGCTCAGAATGAGTTTTGAAACTCGCCAAAAAGCCGAAAAATGATTATATTGTGCCAACTTTATTTGTATTAGGAATTAAGCTATGCCAAAGGCAAGTGAAATAAAAAAACATGCCGCGATCGAGTATAACGGCCGCGTAATGATTGTTCGTGACATTGAGCGCTCAGTACCACAAGGTCGCGCTGGTGGTAGCCTATACCGTATGCGTATGTACGATGTAGTAGATAACTCTAAAGTAGATGAGACTTTTAAAGCGGAAGAAATGCTGACACTTGCAGATCTTAACCGCCGCCCTGCAATGCTTTCATATGTAGATGGTGATGAATATGTGTTTATGGATGATGAAGATTACACGCCATACCACCTAAATAAAGAGTCTATTGCTGAGCAATTGCTATTTATCGACGAATCAACGAAAGGTTTATCTATCGTAGTTGTTCAGGGCATGCCTGTTTCTATCGACTTGCCTTCAAGCGTAGAGCTTGTGATTGAAGATACTTCACCTTCAATCAAGGGCGCATCTGCTAGCGCTAGAACAAAGCCTGCGACATTAACGACAGGCCTTGTTGTTCAAGTTCCTGAGCATATTTCAAGCGGTGACAAAATTAAGATCAACACTGCTGAATCTAAGTTCATGGGCCGTGCAGAATAAGTCCATTGCACTTTGATAGCGAGCCGTAGTGCTCGCTATAGTCTAAAAACCCCCAAGTTTTCTTTGCAGCAGTAGTGCCATTCTATAATTTTGGCCTTACTCTTAAAAATCGCGCGAAACGTGGTTTACCAAACTTAGTATATCCTTGATATCGATAGGTAATTTGACTACCAATCGGTGGTGGTGATGCGCGCTCTTCGTCGCTAAACCCCGACCCAACTTTAAACTCCATACCTTGTTCATCTCTCACCAATAGCGATCCCATCATCCCTTGGTACTTTCCCTTACCGGGTAAATGCTTAATCACGATGGCTTCGTCATCAAGGTACGGCTTGTATTTTAATACGTTGGTTGTTCTTCCATCTTCGTGTTTGGCATTTTTAGCATGCAAAATAACCCCTTCACCGCCTCGCTTTAAGACATCATGATAATAGTCGTTTAGCTCATCAACGGAGCCAAATGATAGCTGCTTGACGGGTTTGATGTGTGATAACTCAATATGGCTTAGTAGGCTTAAGTAACGCTCATGACGCTGGGAGAATATTTCTGTAGAATTTGGCGCATCAAATACATAATAAGTCACTTGACGCCAGTGCTCATTATTAGGCGAGTGGCGTCTTGCAATCGCGCTCACAAAAGCAAAGTTATTGTACCCAGCCCACAACTCGCCGTCTAGCCATGTATCAGGTAGCCCTTGCGTAAACCAGTCTGGCGCCTTAATTAAGTGACCACCACGCGTACGCAGTTGCGAGCCATCCCAAATGGCCCTAACACCATCGAATTTTTCACTAACAAGATAATTAGAAATATCTTCGTCGCCTTGATATAGCGAAGCAAGCTGGATTTTTGTGTGGGTTTCATTTCCATAAAGGAGATTGGAAAAACCTAATAATAGACAGAATAAGAATGGTACATATCGCATAGCATAATCCTTTGCAGTGGATAGTTAATACCAGCGAATTGGTGCATTGTTTGCGTTCGCCGATATTAAAAATTAACAAAATTCACACTTAAAGATTACACAAGAATCGACGTTTGTAAAATCGAACAGCTTTGACTAACAGTCCCCTGTTTATACCAATTGCTATTACCTTTCAGGGCAAAGCCAGTCAAAAACCGCTTCTAGATCGGTAAATGAATGATCGGCAAGACTTAAATCTTGTTTATTAGAGTGCATATTTGGCACGACAACCGCAGTTAACCCAGCTTCCTTGGCTGAAGTTAATCCTGTGCAGGTGTCTTCTATTGCCACGGCTTCGTGTGGCGCAATATTTAGCGCAGCAAGCGCCTTGCGATAAGGTTCTGGATGAGGCTTCGGCTGTTCTACATCGTCTTTGCACACAATGACAGAAAATAACTCTAATAACCGGTAGTGTTGTAAAACAGGAAGCGCTTCTGCTTTGCTACTTCCTGTCACGAGTGCGATTGGACAACGCGTTGAGGTTAATTCAACCACTTGCTTTGCAAAATGCATCAATCTGGGGAGTACTTCCGCAGCGGTTGCGACAAAGACGACATTTTTCTCATCACATAAATCGCGGGCAGAAGGCGCAAGTTGGTGTCTTTCTTTGAGTATATGCGCGGCTTTAAGCGTTGGCACACCCGAAAACTCATCACAAAAGTCATGCTCCGTATAAGTAACCTGATACGGGGCTAACACCTTCATCCAACTTTGGTAATGGAGTGCTTCTGAATCAACTAATGTACCGTCAAAATCAAATAAAACTGCCTGAAAACGCATTTACACTCCTTAATTTGGTTGTATTAATTAACCGTTGATCCCTGCTGGTGGCTCAGCAGTAGCTTCTTCACCGCTATCAACTTCAACTAATGTATAGCCTCGTGGCTGTCTAATCACTTTTAAAATTGGCTTATCGAAAGCTGACTTCAGTCTATCTGCATCCGCTTGCAACTCTTCCATCGAACGGCCAAAAGGTGCAGCACCCGTTTCAGACCAATTCGTTACCTTACCATTTAAGTTATATTCCACTTCATGGATTTGATATAAAGCCGCTTCGTCTTTTGTTGCTTCACAATATATCACTCGATAATTCCAAAAACCTGACATATCCACTCCTAACATAAAAATTTCATTAAAAAGCCCGCTTAATGCGGGCTTTAGTTACTCTATTATAATCACTGTAGCGTGAATTAGAAGAATTTCACTTTGAATTCAGCACCAATGAAGCGCGCTTCATTTAGCATACCGGTGTTGTTATTGAAATCTACACCACCGATAACCACTTGCTCGTCAAATAGGTTACGAACAAAAGCTGACACTTCATATTCGTTATCGCCTTCAGACCACATATAACCAGCACGAAGACCTGTTTCAAACAACGCTTCACCTTCAAATTCTACTGATTTGTATAAGAAGAAGTCTACTTCACTACGGTAAGACATATCACCATAGACGAAGAACTCGCCATCTTCTAACTCTTTCGTGTAGCGAAGTGTTGCGTTTGCGATCCACTCAGGAGCGTGAGGTAGGCTGTTACCGTCAAGTACTGCTAGGCCCTGACCATTAACTGCGTTTGTGACGGTACATTGAGCACAAACTTGAACCGCAAGGTTTTTATCTTCAAGCTCAGTTTTGTTATAGCTTAGGTTAAAGGTTGCATTTAGCTCGTCCGTTAACACCCATTCGGTATCAAGTTCGAAACCATAGCCGGTTGTTTTATCAGCATTCACTAAGCGGTTAAAGTTTGAATCGCCACCTACAGCCGTTAGCTGCTGGTCATCCATTTGATAGTAGAATACCGTCGCGTTTACACGGCCTTGGCCATCAAGTACGTCTGACTTAATACCTGCCTCAATCGAGTTAGTAGTTTCTGACTTAGCAACAGTCACTTCATCACCGAACAAAATACGGCCTTGAACACTTGGAGCACGGAAACCGTTAGCTACGCGACCAAACAAGTTTACGTCATCAGTTAGCTTATAAGTAGCACTTAAGTCCCAGCTTACGTGGCTATCGCTTGGGTTAGCGGTACCATCAAGTACGTCTGGAGAGCCGTTCCAAGGTGTTGGGTTTTTAGTACGCTTGGCGTAAAACTCTTTCTCATCGTCAGAATAACGCAAACCTGCTGTTACTTTTAAATCATCAGATACGGTGTAATCAAAAGAGCCGAATACCGCCCATGCTGATGTATCTTGATCTTGGTAAGCATAACCATTTTGTGCACCGTACTGACCAAGGCCAGCATCAAATGCAAATGTATCAAAGCTGTAGCTTTCAATCATGAGATCTTCTTCAAATAAGAAGATACCTACCTGATAGTTGTAATCGCCAGAGAAGTTGCTAGATAAACGAAGCTCTTGCGTGTACTGATTATGCTCAGGAATAACGTCAGCTGTTTCAGAAGCAAATGGAATGATACCTGGGCCTTGGAAACCAAGGAAGTCAGCACCGTAACCACCGTCAACGTCTGCACGAGAATAGATTTCAGCACTTTCCCAAGCAGTAATTGACGTTACAGTATGCTCAGGTAAATCCCACTCAAGTTTTAGACTCAAACCTTGAGTTTCAACCTGTTGCGTCGAACGAGAGGCCGCATCATGGTATACCACATCGTTGTCATACAATGGGTTAATGTTATTTGTGCCAGCTTCAATTAAATTTGCGCGAAATGCAATTGGGCGACCATCTAAATCACGGTAGTGGTAGTTAAGTAGGCCGTTAAAATCATCGCCTTCATATAGGAATTGAACACGAACGGCTTGCTCGCTGTAACCACCTAGAGAATCTTCTTTCTCGAAGCCAGGCGCTTTTACATCGATATAATCTTCTTGTTCCTGCCACAATGCAGAAATACGCGTTGATACACGCTCAGTTACTGAGCCGCCTACTGCGCCTTCAAAGTCTACCGCGCCGCGGCTACCATAAGAAACAGCAGCATAGCCATCAAACTCTTGGCTTGGTCTAACTGTGTCAAATTTAACAAGACCTGCTGGTGTGTTACGACCGAATAGCGTGCCCTGAGGACCACGTAATACTTCAATACGTGCAATATCGAATACAGGGAAGCCTTTTAGAATAGGGTTTTCTTGAACCACTTCATCAACAACCAAAGATACAGGTTGAGAAGCATTTAGATCGAAGTCTGTGTTACCTAATCCACGTACGTAAAAACGTGGGAAAGTACGACCAAACGAAGATTCTACCGATAAACTTGGGATCTTCGCATTCATAAAGCGAATGTCCATACCCGCTGAGCTGTAAGCATTCAAGTTATCACCTTGAAGCGCTGAAACAGACACAGGTACTTCCTGCGCGTTTTCAACACGTTTACGTGCGGTAATTTGAATAACTTCTAGTTGATTTTTTTTGGCTTGCTCTTCTTCAGCAAGTGCAGAAAATGAAGTACCTGCCACAGCAGAGAACAACGTAGCATTAATAAGGGTAGCTAACGTAGATCTTTTCATTGCTTTCATGTTGGTTTTCGACCTTTTAGTGCACTCTTTGTTCAACGGTTTAAAATTTGGGCGCCGTTTCACTTGGCGTGAACGTTCAATTTTTCGCGATTTGAATATAATAACGCGGACCTTACAGTCGAGAGTGCGATACAACTTTATAAGGCTGAACGAGACGGCGGTAATTATAGCAGGTAATTTCTACTTTGCTTTATAAACCGAACTAAAAAATCAATTTTTTTGCAACTTTCAGCGACGTTAGCTGACAGTTTACAACATTTAGCAACAAAAAACACAAAAAAGCGGACAATTGTCCTTTAAACTTAATGGTATATAAGTTCCAAAAAACCATCTTTACCGATAACAGAACCATAACACAGTGGTCGAAACTGTGCCGGTTACCTAAACAATACAAATTTGCGCCCAAACAAACGTATTGGCCATATCGGAAACCATGATTGCAATGCCAATGATATGACACCGGTGTAATGATAAAGTTCAAACAAAATTAAAAAGAGGACATTAGACCGATTAAAGGGAAGTTTTAGCCTTTCTATGCCAATTATGAATAAAAGGCTTAAGGTAACTGCATCGATGTGAATTCGGCACGGCCAGTCTGTTCATTGTATTCAATTATAGCTACCGCGGCAGTCGAGAAGATAGGCATTGTATCCGGGCACAAACGGTCTACCAAGTAACTAACTATTGGCATATGTGCGACTAAAATCCAGGTTTGGTATGTTGGATACATAGAGATAAGTGTTTCTAAATAATCGATAGCTGTGTGTGCTGATCCACTCGGTACTATGTCTGAACAGGTTTCAACAAATTTAGGAGTTTGAAGTGCAATCACTTGCTCCGCGGTTTGTTGTGCTCTGACGAAGGGACTCACAAGTGCAGCGTCTATCTCAAAATATTGTTTCAACCATTCACCTACATCCTTGGCTTGTTGTAATCCTTGTTCGGTTAAATTTCTGCTTGCATCGTCGGCTTGCATGGGTTCAGCTTCACCATGACGCATTATCAAGATAGTCTTCATACTGTTCAGCACCTTCTGTTTATATCACCCTACATATATGCGGACTTATGCGTGATGAGATCCACGTTTAACCTATTGTCGCTAATGGCCTTTCCCTTCTACGCCACTCACACTCGGGATCTTATACTTGCTGACTACTCACATATGCAGCTTGGTATTATTTTCTTCTAAACCGGTAGCTATCTCACTGGTTTGTTCGCTATATTAAAACAAATGAAGGATTAACATGAAATGAAATTCTAATTACCTTCAGTTATCTTTTAACTAATTTATCGGCAGCAGCATATTGAAACTGAGTAATAATGATAGTCGGCAGTACCAATTACTAACACTGGACAATGGTCTTAGAGTTTTGTTGATCAATGACGATTCAACTGCTAAGTGCGCCGTATCATTAACAGTTAATGTCGGCCACTTTGACGACCCCGAAACGCGTCAAGGGATGGCGCACTTTTTGGAGCATATGCTATTCCTTGGTACTGCAGAGCATCCTGATTCAGGTGGCTTTTCGCAATTTATTAGTCAGTATGGTGGCCAGAGCAATGCGTGGACCGGTACCGAGCACTCGAGCTATTACTTTGATTGCGACGCCGAACAACTAGACGAAGCGTTAGAACGCTTTAGCCAATTTTTTGTGTCTCCACTGCTGAGCGAGAGCGATACTGAAAAAGAGCGTGAAGCCATCGATGCCGAGTTTAAAATGAAAATCAAAGATGATGGCCGTCGCATCTATCAAGTTCATAAAGAAACCATCAATCCTCAGCATCCTTTTGCCAAGTTTTCTGTTGGTACCCGAGACACGCTCGCAGATCGTAAGGGTAATATTGCCAGTGAATTACGAGCGTTTTTCAATCAATACTATCAGGCCCAATGGATGACTTTGGTGATAGCAGCACCACAACCGCTGGCTACACTTGCGACCTTTTGCTCACCTTTTACAAAAATTGTTGGCAGCAATACGCAAAAGCCAGCGATCCAAGTGCCTATGTACCGAGAGCAAGATCTGCAGCTAGAACTGCAAATAAAGCCTAGAAAACATATGCAAAAACTTATTGTCAGTTTTGCTATGCCCAACCCTACAGATTTATACCGCCATAAAAGTGTGAGCTTTTTAGCACATTTGTTAGGGTATGAAGGTAAAGGCTCACTGTATTCTATTCTCAAGTCACAAGGTTGGATCAATGCACTATCGGCTGGTGGTGGGATCACGGGTAGTAATTTCAGAGATTTTAATATCAGCTTTGCACTTACCGATGAAGGGATTGAATACTATGAAGACATAGTGGAAATGCTGTTCGAGTACATAGCATTAATTAAGCAAAATACCGCGGCACTACCACGCCTTTATCAAGACAAAAGCACTTTACTAGATATCGCGTTCGATAACCAAGAAGTCGGCCGCATGTTAGACTGGGTAAATTCAATCAGCGTTAATATGCACCACTATGAGGAAGAAGATTTTCTCTATGGTGATTATCGCATGGATGGCTTTTCTCAAGAGCAGCACGAAAAACTACTGATGCATTTGTGCCCTACCAATATGCGCCTTGTGCTTATCCACCCTCATGTGGAGGTTAATAAAAAGGCCAAGTGGTACAACACGCCATACAGTGTCTCGCCAATAGCCAAAGATTGGATTGAGTCGCTCTATAATGTGCATATGCCTTTGCCACAAATGTCGTTGCCACTAATTAATCCATACCTCAGCGCAAAAAATCCACTTCATGATGTAGAGAGTGAACAGGATACGCCGATCCGTCTAGCCGATCAGCCTGGATTTGAATTTTGGTTTAAGCAGGATTTGACTTTTAGAGTCACCAAAGGGCATTTTTATCTCGAAATAGATTCCGCCCCATCCGTCACCTGTCACAAGCATATGGCACTCTCTCGCCTGTTTGCCGATCTCTTTATGGATGCGGTCGCTGAGCGTTTTTATAGCGCAGAATTAGCCGGCCTTAGTTATCATATTAATTCCCATCAAGGTGGCTTAACACTGCACACCGCAGGGCTTACTGGTAATCAAATCACCTTGGTTTTAGAGCTAGTCGAGGCGCTACTGAATCAACCAATCCATGCAGCTCGCTTTGCGGAATATAAAAAGCAACTTATCCGCCATTGGAAGAATCACAATAAGAATAAGCCTGTTAGCGAACTGTTTAGCCGACTTGGTGCTCATTTGATGCCCTGGAACCCAAGTCCTGAAGACTTAGCCAGCGCACTTAAAAGTGCCAGTTTTAACGAATTTCAACTATTTCGAAAGCAGTTTTTTTCAGCCATTCATGTCAAAGCTTTCATGCATGGCAACTGGCAACTAAAACATGCTGAAAAATTAAAAACATCAGTGCACGGGCTATTTTCAAATAGCGAAATTTTAGAAGATTTGAAACGTCCCTTAAACGAGTTGACGAAATTAACGGAACAACATATCGAACGCGAAGGCAGTGATTATGCCTTCATTGAATATTTTCAATCACGTACCGATTCCGTTAAAGAAAAAGTCACCATGATGGCGATTAATAATCTCATTAATCAAGATTATTTTGAGCAATTAAGAACAAAGGAACAACTTGGTTATTTAGTTGGCGCAGGGTATGCACCATTCAATACACGTGCAGGTATCGCTTTTTATATTCAATCTCCCAACTTTGATAGTGAACACCTACTTGCACAGCACAATCAATTTCTTAAGCAGTTTGCCAAACAATTGCATCAGCTCGATGAAGTAAGTTGGCAACGTTCGAAAGAAAGCTTGTTGCTACATATATCGGAGCAAGACAAAAATCTAAGACTAAGGGCGCAGCGTTTGTGGATTTCTATTACCAATGACTTTCACCAGTTTGATATGCAACAAAGATTAATCCAAGCTTTGGCCGACTTGGAATTAGAAGACATCCTTACTTATATAGATAAGATGTTAGAGCCAAATGCTCCACGACTGATTTTAAAGTGTAATTAGCGTTTTAGTGTAAGCAAGGAGTGCTTATCAAACTTTTGAATGACTAATAAGACTTTTCTCACCTAGTCCATTAATTTGAGAGCTAATCAATGTTCAAAAAATACGCAACCATACTCGTTAGAACAATGAATTTCATCTGAAACTTTGTTTCGCTGTTGTGAAAAACCGCAATTAACCTGAATTTCCCCTTAATCAACGTTTTCCTTTTGACTACTACAATGGCTTGATTTAGATTAGAGATTGCAGTTATGAATTACGCATTATATGAGCCTAAAAATAAAAACAATAACAATCAATGCACTACTTTTATCACTGACTCCGCATGTAATTTACGCCAGTGACGCAAGTGTATTAACAGGTGCCCAATTAGCTTGGCTCGTACCATGCGTGATTGCTCTGCTCAGCATTCCCTACTTAGTTTGGTCAAATCACCAACTCAAAAAGTCCACTCTTCAACTTAAGCATTCAGAACAACGATTTAAAAGTACCATTGAAGGCAGTGGCGATACACTATGGGACTGGAATATTCAATCAGGTGAGATTGTTCGGATCAACGACAAATACGGCATGAACTCTGCGAAGCCTGGCAGCGTCATCCCCAACCAGCATAGGATCCATCCACAAGACCTATTAATCGTTGAAAAGCTGATGAAACAGCACTTCGCAGAAAAGACACCATTCTTTGAAGCAAGCTATCGTATTAAAGATGAACTAGGCCAGTATCACTGGGTGTTAGACCGAGGCAAAATTATCGAGAAAGATGCCAACCTCAACCCCCTAAGAATGACAGGTACGGTTCGCGACATTAGTCACTTCAAGAGTACCGAGGAAAGGCTAAATCTGTTTGCAAAATGTGTTGAATCTCTTACTGACGCGATCGCAATTTATGACCGACACTATAATTTGGTCGATCTCAATCCGAGTTACCTTAAATTATTTGGTGGCCAGCGAGAACACTATCTAAATAAACATTTTAGCTTACCAGGCTATGACAATAAGTTTGTTGCTCAGGTAAAGGCTCAGCTTAAACAAACAGAGCATTGGCAAGAAGAGCTCAAACTTCGTAATGCGGCAGACGTACTCTTACCAATCGAAATTACGATAGATGAAATTAAAAATAACCACGGTCAGATAAGTAACTATGTGGTTGTTTATTCTGATTTAACTGAACGTAAAAAAGCAGAGTCTCAACTCCACAATTTGTCTAATCGCGATCGTACAACAGGTCTTCCCAATCGCAACTTGTTCTTTACCAATTTACAAAAGTTGTCATTACAAGGCACGCACCACGCTCTACTTGTCTTTGACTTAGATAACTTTAAAAAGATCAACGATTCGCTAGGCCACCAGTTAGGTGATACGCTACTTGCGAAACTGGCAATGCGGCTAAATAAACTTGCTCGCCAACAAGATACCTTCTACCGACTAGGTGGTGACGAATTTGCGCTGGTGATTTCAGGCACCAATGATATTCACACTATTACACGTACAGCAAAACAATTTCTAGCGGCGATTGCGACTCCTTTTAAAATTGCTAATCACGAGTTAGTGATCACCTCTTCTGTTGGAATTGTACTGTGCCCTGAAGATGGTAAGTCTCCTGAAAGTCTGCTGAAAAATGCGGATACGGCTATGTATCATGCCAAGCAAAAGGGTAACCATTATTTATTCTTTAATGATTCCATGAACGAGCAAGCGGTTAAGCGTCTGCAAATTGAAAACTTAATGCGCTATGGCCTCAAAGAAGATCACTTTGTTGTCTACTATCAGCCAAAAATGAATATTAAAACCGGTGAACTGGTTGGCATGGAAGCGCTAGTCCGTTTCATTACCCCAAAAAAGGGGGTGATAAGTCCTGGTGTATTCATCCCTATCGCAGAAGAAACTGGACAGATCATCGAAATTGGTGAAGTCGTTTTAGACAAAGCATGCCGTGATGTTAAGCGCTGGATTGATAAAGGACTGTTCAATGGCAGAGTTGCAGTTAATTTATCAGCAAAACAGTTTAGCTTGCCGGATCTAACCACTCGTATCGACATTATCTTGCAAAAAAATCAACTTCCTTCTTATTTTCTTGAGTTAGAAATCACAGAAGGAACGGTGATGGACGATCCAAAAGAAGCAATTTCGATAATGCGCTCACTTAGTGCTAGAGGAATACACTTAGCCATGGATGACTTTGGTACTGGCTATTCGTCACTGGCTTATCTCAAGCAATTTCCGCTAAATACACTCAAGGTCGATAAAGCATTTATTGATGATATGGGTAACGAGCGCGGTAGAAACATGGTTGACTCTATTGTTACTATCGCGCATAACTTGGATCTTCACGTTGTTGCGGAAGGGGTTGAAAATGAAGAACAACTCAATATTTTAGAGCAGCTAAACTGCCAAACAGTTCAGGGCTATTACTATTCAAAACCGCTTTCAAGCAGTGAATTTGAACAATTTTTAAAGCAACACACCCCGAGTGAAAAGCCAAACCTACAGCTGGTGCAATAGCCTAGCTTCATTTGACCTAACCACTTTACGCTTTCCAACTAACTAAATATGCGCAGCGACGCATCCACGCTCTGCGATAGTGCACTCGAAACAGAATTAACGCAGCGGGGCCTGTTACTACGGCCAAACTTAACCAGCGTTTTCTTGGCATTCCAGTCCATAGAGTTTGAAGATACATTACCATCGCACATAAAGCTGAAATTATTCCAAAAGCCACTGATACTCCTCGGTTTTTTAATTCAATAAGAAAACTAAAACATTCTTTATTAGGAAAGAAACATCACATTTCGATACTATTTACTAATGCGGCCGATGAGTCTACACAACGTTTAATATTTAATCAACGAAGAAATTATTGTTGCATATTTTTGTATTATTTAATTTAATAGCGGACTGTTTAGAGGTATAGCATTGCACAAGGGATGTTATGCCGTAACTTTTCCTAATTTGGGAAACAGAGACAAGTGGGAAATTTTTTACGGTCAACTGGCAATGATTTCCTAGCTTAGTCCACTTAGGTTATGAGTGTATTTTTAGCATAATTTGTGAAGCCAACTTAGTCCTTAACTGGAAATTAAAAGTTAGCTTTTCTAATATTGTAGACGACTGAAATTTTAGTGCTTTTACACACTGTACTTATTTTAATCGTCAACTGTGAGTTAAACCGATATAAAACGGTCAGTTATTCAATAATTGTCTGCGTTATAACGCCATAGTATAGACTTTCTGATAGTTTTTACTGATAGACGATTACAGTATTATCACAAGAGCTGCTAAACTTACTCTCATGTAGTATTAACTGTTACTTCAAGGACACGGGCTATGGATCAGAAAAGCGTACATGAATATTTGCAGGCCAAGCCTGCAACCTTTATCACTAAGCCTTTTGCGCAAGACGTAGATGTGTACAAAGTTCAGCATAAAATGTTTGCAACTCTAACTGAGGGGAAAGAGGGGCAAGTAGATGAAAATGGTGAACCTGTTTGGTGGTTAAATGTAAAATGCGACCCTGACGAAGCATTATTGCTTAGAGACAAGTATTCGTCTGTTGTGCCTGGTTATCACATGAATAAGCGTCTTTGGAACACAGTCATCTTAGATGGCACTATTCCAGAAGACGAAATAAAGAAAATGATCGATGATTCTTATCAAATCGTCGTAGATAACCTACCGACCGCACAACGTGAAGAACTTGCTAGCAAAGTCACGCAACGTTAATTAAAACGGCATTTAGGTAGACCTAAATGCCGTTTTACTTTCTATATCCTCGCATTTAATCTCTATCTTTAATGTCGATCAACTTGTCTTCAAATCACTCAGGTAGTATACAAAAAGAATAACCAAGCGATAATAGAGTGGCGACATGACGAAAAGGATTGCAGTACTGACAAGTGGCGGCGATGCACCCGGTATGAACTCAGCGATTAGGGCTATCACGTTAAGTGCCTTGAGATCTGGATTTCAGTGCTTTGGCTTTTTTCATGGTTACAATGGTCTAATTAATCAAGAGTACACCGAGCTAAGTGCGGTTTCCGTCACCGATATCACCCAACTTGGTGGCACAATTCTAAAAAGTGCCCGCTGCCCTGCGATGCTAGAACCCTCTGGCGTGCTGCAAGCAGCAAATGCCCTGAGAAAGCTCCATATTGACGTACTTATTGTGATTGGTGGTGACGGCTCGTTTAGGGGAATGCAGGCGCTGGCAGCTCACTGGCAAGGTCAGCTAATTGGTATTCCCGGTACTATAGATAACGACCTTTCAGGGTGTGACAACACCATTGGTTTTTCCACTGCCATCAATACTGCCACCTCCGCAATAGATAAAATCCGTGATACCGCAAATGCCTTTGAGCGAGTTTTTATCACCGAGGTGATGGGTCGTCATAACGGGCATATTGCTTACCATGTAGGTATTGCGACAGGTGCTGAGGCTATCATTTCATTTGAAAATTGCACGGCAGAGCATACCTCTCAGGTCTTAGCTCATCTCAAAAATGCCATAGAGCAGCAACATCAACACGGTAGCTTTTTGATTATACTGGCCGAAAATTTATGGCCTGGCGGCGCTCAAGCGCTTAAAACAGAGTTAAATAGCAATGCCGATATCAATTGCGCACTTTGCGTGTTAGGGCATATTCAACGCGGTGGGGCACCATCTGTTGAAGATAGAATGCTCGCCACGGAATTAGGGGTAGCGGCTGTGGAAGTGGTCAATGGCAGCATCAAAGCAAACACTAAAGTTGCGACGCCTGTTATGGTAGGAAAAATACATGGTGCTATTGTAATTACTGAAGTCGAGAAAGTGCTGAATGTGGATAAACCAGTATCACAGGAATGGGTGCAACGATATCAGCACTACCTCGCCGAGCAATAAATACAGTGAGAGTGAAGCACATATTGATTATTCACTCTCACTACACCTTGGGTAAGCGCTAGCCAAACACGCTAAAAGCAGATTCGTTAAGCCACAGGTGACATAAAATACTCGCGATATAACCAAGCAAAATCACGGGTGCCCATTTTAAGTGCCCCATAAAAGTATAATAGCCTCTAGCTTGCCCCATGAGCGCAACACCTGCCGCCGAGCCAATAGAAAGTAAACTCCCCCCTACCCCAGCCGTAAGCGTGATCAACAACCAATGGCCATGTGACATTTCAGGTTGCATCGACAGCACCGCAAACATCACAGGAATGTTATCGATGACCGCGGAAATAATCCCTAAGAATACGTTGGCATAGGTTGCAGACCATTCACCATATAATATCTCTGACATTAAACTTAAATAACCGAGAAACCCAAGACCACCAACACACATAACAATACCGTAGAAGAATAATAAGGTATCCCACTCAGCGCGTGAAACTTTGCTAAAGACATCAAATGGCACAACACTTCCTAACTTCTCAAGACGCTCTTGATCCCCTTCTCTTTCCGCCATCGCTCGCTTTCTTGCTAATGACCCCGGTAATGTCATTCTTAGGAAGTAACCAAAAAACTGTAGGTAACCGAGGCCCATCATCATGCCAAGGACCGGTGGTAAATGCAGCAAACTATGTGAGAGCACAGCGGTTGCGACAGTCAGTAGGAACAAAGTTAAAATTCTTAAAGCGCCGCGTTTAAGCTCTACTCTTTCGTAAACTGCACTGGGCTTTCTATCCGCCACAAAATAACTCATTACGAGTGCTGGTACGATGTAATTGACCAGTGAAGGAATAAATAGCGCCAAGAATTCGCTGAAATGTACCATACCGGCTTGCCATACCATCAAAGTGGTAATGTCACCAAAGGGGCTGAATGCACCGCCAGCATTGGCTGCTATCACGATATTGATACAGCTTAAATTGATAAACTCTTTGTCACCATCAGCTACCTTCATCACCACGGCACACATTAGTAAGGCTGTTGTTAGGTTGTCTGCAATTGGAGAGATAAAAAAGGATAAGAATCCAGTGATCCAAAAGAGATTCTTATAACTAAAACCCTTTTGGATCATCCACGCTCGTAGCGCATCAAAAAGACGGCGCTCCTCTAGCGCGTTGATATAAGTCATCGCAACCAGCAAGAACAACATCAACTCCGCAAATTCTAACAAGTTGTGCCGAAATGCGTGCTCGGTAACATCGGGTTGCCCCTGATTGACGTAATATGCGCCAATCATGAGCCAAATGATGCCTGCCGCCACAAGCACTGGCTTTGATTTTCGCATATGAAGTTTTTCTTCGAGCATTACAAGTGCGTATGCTAAAACGAAGACAACAATACAAACCAAGCCGAGTGTCGAGCTGGTAAGATCTAAGGTGCCTTGAGCCGCCAAGGCTGGTGATGGGATCACGGATATGACCCATGCGCAACAGAATAGCAGTAGTCCATTGATTTTCATTTTTTTGCCTATCGATGAGTGCAGAGGGATGGCATTTCAGCCAATCTCACTTTAGCATAGATAAAAAGTAATCAGCATTGGACTGAAGTCTAAGGCATCCTGTTTACAGTATTACAAACAGGCCCATACATCAGCAGTAGGTATATATGCTTCAACTTTCGCAGCAACAACAAACAGAATTACAGCAAAAATTGAGCAACGATGGTTTTGCACGAATTGAAAATATTCTAGACGATACAAACGCTCAACAACTACATGAGTGCCTCTGTAATCTAGACTACCAGCTAGCACTTTTTCATAACGGGGCAGCAAAATCAGTCAAAGACAGTGATATTCTTGCCTTAACACCGCAAGAGCAGCAAGCCTTGCTCGAAGATATACATAGCTATGCATCACGTGGTGTTGGTTTTATGTATGGCCGCCACTCCATAGAATCGACGAGCCCTGAGGCGCTGAAAAAACTCTACAATAACCTCAATAGTAGCGCTGTACAGTCCTGCTTTTCCGCGATCTCTGGACAGAACATAATCCGTACCTCTGCCCAAGCAACACGATTTATTGGTGGTCAGTATTTAACTCGACATAATGACATTGTTGAAGCTGAGGGCCGGGTTTATGCCTATGTACTCAGCCTAAGCAAAAGTTGGCACCCTGACTGGGGCGGGCTACTGCAGTTTTTTGAACGTGATGGCACACCCACTAAAAGTTATGCACCTAAGTTCAATTCACTGGTGGTTTTTGATGTAAGCAAAATTCATTCTGTGACTTACGTCGCGCCATTTGCAAAGGCGCCACGACTTTCTGTAACGGGGTGGTTTAGAACAATAGACACGTAAGCTCAATGCGTGTCTATTGTTCTAGGTGTCTATTTTATTAATATTTTTCGCTTATCTTTTCAATGGTTAAGATCAGCGCAAGGCCAGCGATGGCAAGCGCAATACATGCCAGCGTATTTGGATCTTGACCGTATAGCGTACTATATTGCGCTGGCAAAATATTGGCCTGACTCAATGGCTTTTCGATACCACTGGAATTCACGTAAGTCGTAAGCACTTGTTTCCAAGGCCACAATAAATTAAGCGAACCAAGTAAAAAACCAGCTAGTAGCGAAAACGTTACTTGTTGATAGTGCGCCAATAGCCAGCTGAGTAGGCGCGAAAACGACATTAACCCCACAATACAACCTAGTAAGAATAAACTCACTAAGCCAAATTCAAGCTGGTTCACCGCACTGAGCACATGGCCATACATACCCAATAACAGTAGAATAAAGCTCCCTGAGATCCCAGGTAAGATCATCGCGCAAATGGCAATAGCACCTGAGATAAAAAACATCCAATGAGATGCTTGCGCTTCAGCTGGTGAAAGGGAAGTAATAGCAAAGGCCACGACAGCACCAACTGCGCAGGCAATAATATTTTGGCCGTTCCAATGAGAGACCTGTTTTGCAACATAAATAAAAGAAGCGACGATAAGACCAAAGAAAAATGACCATACCAGTGTTTGGTGTGCTTCCAATAAATAAGTGATCACCTTCGCCAAAGACGCTGCACTGATGAGCAAACCAGAAAATACCGCCAGTAAAAAGCTACCATCAATGTACTGCCAAGTTGCTTTTAGGCCGTCACGGCGCAATGTACTCAAAGCCTGTAAGTTCACACTTTTAATGGCATTTAAAAAACGTGCATAGATACCGGTAATAAAAGCAATGGTGCCGCCGGAAACGCCAGGGACAACATCCGCAGCCCCCATTCCGGCACCTTTTAAAAACATAAAGAGATAGTCTCGTTTGCTATCTTTATACTGCACAAATTTCTCCTTTCATTTCCACTGCCGAGCAGTTTAACTTAAAACGCTAAAAAATAGCGACAGCTAAAGCTTTCGCTTAACTGGTCGATAACCAATTATGATATTTTACGCGCTTGTACCATGATCATCAGAACGCTTTTATTACTTGTAACGGCTTTACCCGCGACGACTTTTGCAGCAGAACATATTGATGCAGCACCGCTTGGTTCTCTTTATCAGCAAGACGCTAATCGCTTCTACGAGCCATCGCAACTGATAAAGCTGGAAAGCGAAAACGAAAGCTTTTATGTATTTCATCAAGAATATATGACAGCTGCTCGTGAAGGCATCGTGATCTTATTACCAGACATGCAAACTCCGCCCCTCAATAACAGCGGCATAAGCTTTCTTGCAAAACGCTTAAGCGATGATGGCTACGACACCTATACCCTTACTCCGCCAGACCTTTCTTATGCACCGAGTCTGCTAGAGCAAGACATCGCGCTCCCCGATGCTGAAAAACCGGCTCAGCAAACGCTTGCCCCCATTTCAGAATCTAATCTGGACGAATATAAAATGGCCTTGATCAGCCGCTTTGAGGTGCTTTATAACACCCTGTCCATGACTCAAACAGAAAAGTTGGTGGTTGTCGCATTTGGTAATAGCGCAGGTTTATTCGGTGAGCACTTAGCCACCCTGCCCAATCTACGTATCGATGCCTTTGCCGTTGTAAGCCCACAACTACCTAATGCAACGCGGCAAAAGCACTTAGCATCCAACCTTTCTCTGATAAGCCCTGCTTTACTGGATGTTTACTACAGTTTTGACAACCCTATTGTGGTCGACAATACACCGGACAGAGCCCGCTGGGCGAGAAAAAACAGTAAATTTGATTATCGCCAACGGGAGCTTTTTGGAGAAAAAACCGATCCACTCCAACATCAAAGGCTCAGAAAGGAATTACTCGGTTTTTTACGCGTCTTATAGTGTTTCAAGTTAGCTCTTTTTTAAATATTCATAGGCAGACTGAATATCTTGGCTTTTGCGCTTTGCCACTTCCATCATATGCTTAGGTAATCCCTGAGACACCAATTTGTCAGGGTGATGCTGCGACATCAGTTTGCGGTAAGCTTTTTTGATTTCACGCTCATTCGCCCCTTCACTCAATCCCAGTACAGCCAATGCTTTAGCACGGTTTAAACCGTTATCTTGTGGTGCTGGTTGACGGCCGCCCTGTTGCTGGTGTTGATGTTGCGATCTCCCCGACGCCTGAGAGCGACGAAACTCAAATTCTGCTTGGTAGCGCTTTAGCAGGAACAAAAAGTGGGTTTCTGCGAAACCTAAATACTTGCTCACCTGTTTAAGTAAGGCCTTCTCCGCATCAGACACATGACCATCACAAAATGCCATTTGAATTTGAATCTCTAAAAACAGCTGCCTCAAGTCATAGCGTCTAGCAAAAGCCTCTTTAAAATCGGTAACCGCTTCTTTTATCGAAAAGTCGCTGCTTTTTCCCGCAGTAAACGCATGTTGCGCTTCTTTTCGCTCTTCACCCTGCAAGCCCATTTCGCTCATAAACGCAGACGCAGCTTGAATGTGGATTTCACTGACTCGACCATTAGACTTGGCGATATGTCCCATCACAGAAAAACAGCTGGAAAAGAACAAGGCTTGGCGCTCATGAAGATCTTCACCTTTCATGAAACCTTGAAAGCCACCGACTTTATCAAAATCCTGACGCAAACTTTTATCAAATAAATGGCCGAGATAAAAACCTAAAATAGCGCCTAACCAACGACCAAATAAAAAGCCGAAAATTGTGCCTAATAATTTACCCCACATCGCTATACCCTAACTTTTCGTTGATCATTTTTAGTCGCTCTGGCGTGCCAATGTCGTCCCATGCGCCCAAATACAGTTCAGTAGAAACTTTATGCTGCTCAAGCCCACTGCGCAGCAACGGTCCTAGTTTTATAAAGCCAGCCCCAAGCTCGGCAAAAAAACTTTGGTGATATTTGCCAATGCCAGACAAGGTATACTTTTGCTGATTGAGCGGCTGATGGGCAAGGCAAAAATCGCCTTCAGGATTATGTTCGGGATTTTCTACCAACACAATGTGCGCCTCGCAATGGCCCTCTGCTGTGCTGCCGAGCTGTAACTGCATTAGGCTGCTAACATCATAGTCCGTAAAAATATCGCCATTGAGTACAATAAAGCTGTCATCCTGTTCACATAACATCGGCAATGCTTGAATGATTCCACCTGCAGTTTCTAATCCACCTTCAGGCTCATCGCTGTACTCAATATTGACACCGAAGTGAATGCCATTGCCGAAATAGTCTTTTATCACCTGACCTTGCCATGCAAGGTTTATTACAATATCGCAGATCCCAGCCGCTTTTAAACGCTCGATATGATGCTCAAGTAGTGATTTTCCTGCGACGTTAAGCATAGGTTTTGGTTGGTTCGCGGTCAGTGGCATCATGCGTTTACCACGACCAGCAGATAAAATTATCGCTTTCATTGTTACTTCTATTTTGTGCCTAATTTGGCCTGCGCTTGAGGCATTATGTCATTCTCTAGCCAGCTTGCAAGCCACTGAAATTCTGTATACTTATTCGCTACTTCAACAAGGTAGCGTAACGTTGGCAAAATATTTTCTAAGTACCCGCCTTTGCCATCTCGCTGCAATAGGCGAGTAAAAATGCCGGCAGCTTTAAGGTGCCTTTGCATCCCCGTTAAGTCAAAGTAATGTTGGTAGGTGCTAAAATCCATATCGCCTAATAAGTTTGCCGCTTTTAAGCAGTCAAAGCTATGTTGCTGAAGCTCGGTAAACTCATGTACATCAAGACGAGTATAACAATCCCGCAACAGAGAAACCGCATCATAAGTGACAGGTCCTTGTACCGCATCCTGATAATCAATGAGATACCACTGAGACTGATGACATATCAGGTTGCGGCTATGAAAATCTCGATGCATCGTGGCCTGCGGCTGACGAGTCATCGCATCAACGAGTTTCAACTTCACATTATGCCATTGCACTTGTTGATATTCGGTGGGTGTTAAACCAAGCCATTTTGTTACAAGCCACTCGTAAAAGATATTAAGTTCCATATCAACGAAATCAGCATCATAGGGCTTCATCCATTTACTCTTTGGTGTTTTGGCTATTTCTGGAATAAGCGCTATCAACGCACGATAATCCTCTAGCCTAGAAGGCAATGCTAACCTATCGGCCAAATGCTCAGAGCCTAAATCTTGTAACAGTAACAGCCCTTGTTCTTCATTACTCGCAAGGATTTGTGGCACATTAAGGTCTTGCTCTGCAAACACCGTATTTAAACCAATAAAAGGGGCATTATCGAGTTTATCGACCGGTGTCTCCATTAAGATCCACGACATCGTTTGTTGTTTGACGCGATAATAACGCCGAAAACTGGCATCCGAGGTGATAGCCTCACACGAAAAATCGTCGCTATGTATTGCTTGCTGTATAAACTCGACGCGCTGGTTTTGACTATTCATGGATTAACTATTACACCTTCTACTTGTAAATATTTAAATGCTACTGTATTTCCGACAGTTTTCATTTATCATGATGAGCTTATTATTAAATGCTCAGCTAATAGGTTATTAAATGCGCAAAATTTGGGGCTTGGCTGTATTATCCGCGATTCATTCTACAGCTTTTGCTAATACGAACATTGTCGCCGCACAATGTAAAGACTATATGCAGCCAGAAAACTGGAAGCCGTTAGCCTCGCTGCCCAAACATGCCATTGATATCGTTGCCGATGACTTAGAACTACAAGGTACTGATAGCGCTGAGTTTTCGGGTAACGTGGTGATTAACACTGAAACCATGAGCTTAGAAGCTAGACGTGCGCTAATCGATAAAAAAGAAGGCCTGCTCAGCGCTTCTGGACCACTACTCTATCGTGACCAATTTACCAAAGTTCACAGCAATGGGCTATTCGCGGATTTAAATGCTAACACCGTGAGCTTGCTTGGTGCTGAATATGAATTAACAGACCAGCAGGGCCGCGGTGGTGCAGAGAAATTGCATGCCTCTGGCAGCAAAATTTCACTCGACAACTCCAGCTTTACCACGTGTCCTGCTGATGACCCATTTTGGAGTATCGAGGCAAGCAGCATTGTACTTTCTCGAGAAGACGGTTGGGGTGAGACCTATAATACGGTGTTCAAAATTATGGACACGCCCATTATCTATTTACCCTATTTTACATTTCCAATCGACGATAGACGAAAATCTGGCCTGCTGACGCCGACAATTTCCAGCTCAAATAAATTTGGCTTGGAGCTGATCACCCCTTATTATCTCAATCTAGCCCCCAACTACGACGCGACCTTAACGCCAAGATATATGGCCAATAAAGGATTTCAGCTTATTACCGAGTTCAGGTATTTAACTGAACAACATCAAGGTAAAATTGGGGTGGAATATCTCAGTAAGGATGATTCAGAGCCGCAGCTAGACGATCGCTATTTAGTACATTGGCAACAAAAGAGTTATTTAAGTGATAAATGGCGTGCGTTTGTTGATGTCACAAATGTCAGTGACGATAACTATCTCACTGACTTAACATCCGAATACGCCAATGAAACTGACACTCAGTTATATCGCACCGGCAGTCTAAGTTACCTTGGTGAAGACTGGTTAGTCGACTTAAAGTTGCAAGATTTTGAAGTGTTGGGCGATCACAGAGAATCCTACACTGCACTACCGCAAATTAGCTTCCGTACACGTGACAGTTATGAACTTGTCGGCCTTGATTGGGACTTTGAAGGTGAGTTTGCCTATTTTCAAAATGATGCTTTGCCAATCTCAGAGGCGTCGCGATTACACCTAGAACCTCGCGTGTCTTTTTCACGCAGCGACTACGCTTGGTCATTTACTTCAGAAGCACGCCTACTTCACACGCGTTATGAACAAAATATAGATGTGCCTGATACAGAGTATGAGGAGTCTGTCACGCGTACATTGCCAAGTTTACGGGTACATGGACAACTGAATTTTGAACGCAGTACCGAGTTCTTTTTTGAACAAGGTACACAAACGCTTGAGCCACAAATTCAGTACCTTTACACACCACACAGAGAGCAAAGCCAAATTGGCTGGTACGATACGGCTAAGTTACAAGATGACTTTATTGGTCTGTTTAGAGCACGCCGTTACTCAGGTTATGACCGTATTGCAGAAGCCAATCAATTCACCGTGGGTGCAACCACGCGTGTATTCGATAGCAGTAATGTCGAACGCTTTAACTTCAGTGCAGGTCAGATCATTTATCTTGAGTCATCTGTAAAGCCTTCTGAACAGCTATTTACTGATGATACCAACTATAATGCACTATTTGCCGCTGAATCCATGTTACATTGGCATAAGCGCTGGTACCTCTCAGGTGGGGTGCAATACGATGTGGATAGCAAAGAGTTAGTGCAGTCTCACTTTACCTTGGACTATAAAGGAGACGACAAGCAGTTAGTGCAATTGAACCATCGTTATGTTAATGATGTCTCAGACTATGAAATTGACCAAGTCGGTCTCTTTACAAGTTTACCAATTGACGATAACTGGCAATTTGTAGCAAGCTATCACCGAGATATGACGGCAAATAGAAGTGTTGAATCCTTTGTTGGTGTTCAATACCAGTCTTGTTGTTGGGCTATTCAGGTGACTGCGAATCGTCAAATTGAAACAAACTTAAACCAAACACTTACAAATGATGAAGCAGTGTTTGATTCTGGCTTCAGCCTGAAATTTGTCCTTACAGGGCTTGGAAGCCAAAGCAGTGGTGATGCGAGTAAACTCCTTCAACAGGGTATTTTTGGTTACCGTAGACCGTATTTTTTGAATAAATAGAATTTAGAAAGCCGTATGAATTTAAAAAAGTTGTTATTAGTGGCCTCATTAAGTGCAGGCCTGTTTACTCAAGCACATGCTGAGCGTGTAAAGCTAGATACTGTTGTTGCCACGGTTAATGATGGTGTAATTTTACAAAGCGAAGTCGATCAAATAATAAATCGTGTTAAAGAACAGGCTGAGCAGCAAGGCACAGAGCTTCCTAGCGATAAAACATTACGCTTACAAGCCATCGATAAACTCATTGAGCAATCTTTAATGTTGCAACTGGGTGATCGCATGGGTATGCAAATTTCCGATGCTCAATTAGATCAGACCATTGCAAATATTGCCCAAGATCAAGGCGGTACTATCGCTGACCTACGTCGCTCAGTTGAAGCGAGTGGCGAAAGCTTTCAGGCATATCGAGAAGAGATCCGTAAAGAAATAACCACAAGCCAAGTGCGCCGTGCCAGTGTTGATCGCCGTATTTATATTAGCCCTCAAGAGGTGACCAACCTGCAAAAAATATTGAGTGAGCAAACGGGTAACTCGGAAGAGTATGATATCGGCCATATCTTGATTAAGATCCCAAACAAAGCAACGCCAGAAGAAATTGAAGACGCTCGTGAGCGCGCTGATAACGTGATTAAGTTTTTGAACGAAGGTAAAGAGTTCAAGCGCATCGCAATTGCCTCTTCGAGCGGCTCAAAAGCGCTAGATGGTGGTCAATTAGGCTGGATGGGCATTAACGAAATGCCAACCTTGTTCGCTGAGGCCATTAAAGGTGCGAAAAAAGACGACATCGTTGGTCCACTGCGCTCAGGCGCGGGTTTCCACATTCTAAAAGTACAAGATATTCGTGGTCGTGAAGTCGTTGAAACCGTTGAGGTACGTTCACGCCATATTTTAATCAAACCGTCTATTATCCTAAGTGAAGAAAAAGCCCGCTCAATGCTAACAGGTTTTGTTAAAGACTTGCGCGCAGGAACCGCTGACTTTGCTGCGCTAGCTAAAGAATATTCTGAAGATCCGGGCTCTGCACTTAAAGGCGGTGAGTACGATTGGACAGATCCAACTACATACGTACCAGCGTTTAGAGACACTCTGTTGTCGCTAGAAAAAGATCAGATCAGTGAACCATTTAGAAGTACATTTGGCTGGCACATTGTACAACTGCTCGATAAACGAGTGGCCGATAAAACAGAACAAGCCAAGTTAAATCGCGCACACCGTCTGCTGTTTAACCGTAAATTTAAAGAAGAAAGCTTTAAATGGATTAAAGAAATGCGTGACCAAGCGCATATTGAAATTATCGAAGCGGAATAACGGCTATGACACTCAGAATCGCAATTACACCGGGTGAGCCTGCAGGTATTGGCCCAGATCTTGTTATCAAACTGGCTCAGCATGCATGGCCTGCTCAGTTAGTTGCGGTGGCTGATAAAAGTATTCTAGAAAAACGCGCCAAAGAACTTGGTGAGCAAATCAAGTTATTGCCGTTTGACAGCGATGCTGCGCCTGAAGCGGCACCTGCTGGTGCTATTTACTACCTTCAAGTAGACAAAGGTGCTGAAGTGGTCGCTGGTCAATTAGATGAAGCTAATGGCCATTATGTGCTCGAAACCTTGCGTATTGCCTCTGAAAAGAATATGGATGGGACATTCGCAGCGGTAGTCACGGGTCCTGTTCATAAAGGCATTATTAACCAAGCTGGGATCTCGTTTAGCGGCCATACTGAGTACTTTGCACAGCAGTCTGATACCGCTGATGTCGTTATGCTACTCGCAACCGAAGGGCTGCGTGTAGCGCTAGTTACTACGCATATCCCACTGGCGTATGTATCAAAGGCGATTACGCCTGAGCGTCTCAGCAAAGTCATTCATATTTTACATCACGACCTACAAACCAAGTTTGGTATTGAACAACCCAGAGTATTAGTTTGTGGATTAAATCCGCATGCTGGAGAAAGTGGTCACCTTGGTCGTGAAGAAATAGAAACCATTGAACCAACACTGGAAATGCTGAATAAACAAGGTATGAACTTGGTTGGACCGCTGCCAGCTGACACCCTTTTCCAGGCTAAATATTTAGATAATGCTGATGCTGTGCTCGCAATGTATCACGATCAGGGCTTACCTGTGTTAAAATATAAAGGTTTTGGAAACTCAGTAAACATCACCCTAGGATTACCCTTTGTTCGCACATCGGTTGATCACGGTACAGCGCTTGATTTAGCTGGCTCTGGTGATGTTGAAGTGGGTAGTTTTGAATTAGCGATCCGCGAAGCAATTAAGCTCGCAACCAAAAAAGCACAGAATGCATGACAGATAAAGTACATCTCGGACACAGAGCGCGTAAACGCTTTGGTCAAAACTTCTTAAATGACAACAGTATTATCGACAAGATAGTAACCGCTATCGATCCTAAGCCAGAAGATAACCTGGTTGAAATTGGTCCTGGTTTAGGTGCTATCACTGAGCCAGTTTGTGATTTAAGTGGTCACCTAACCGTTGTAGAACTCGATAAAGATCTTGCCGAGCGCTTGATCCATCATCCATTCTTGGGACCTAAATTAACGGTTCACCAAGGTGACGCGATGAAGTTTGACTTCTCTTCTTTAATCAAAGAAGGGGAAAAACTGAAGATCTTTGGTAACTTACCTTACAACGTATCAACCCCTTTGCTATTTCACTTATTTGAATTTGCCGATCAGGTCGAGCATATGCACTTTATGCTGCAAAAAGAAGTGGTTAACCGTATGGTTGCAGGCCCTGGCAGCAAGGCCTTTGGTCGCTTGAGCGTAATGACGCAGTACTATTGTCACGCTATTCCCGTGATTGAAGTACCACCACATTGCTTTAAACCGGCACCAAAAGTTGACTCGGCAGTTGTTCGATTGATCCCAAAAGATCCGTCACAACGTACAGCCAAAAGCACTAAACTTTTGAATACTGTTTGCTTAGAAGCGTTCAACCAACGTCGTAAGACACTAAGAAATAGCTTATCGAACCTGTTAACCGAAGAGCAGCTGCGAAACTTAGGTATTGACCCTACGCTTCGTGCTGAAAACCTGTCGCTTAACCAGTTTATTGAAATTGCAAATTGGATATATGACAACTCAAACTAATATTGGCTCACCGATCAAGGTATCGGTAGAGACCTTTTACGTTGAAGCGCAATCACAGCCTGAAAAGGACAAATATGTGTTTGCCTACACCATTACCATCAAAAACCATAGCTTATGCAACGCTAAGCTACATAGTCGTTATTGGCTCATTACCGATGCTAATGGCAAAGAGACCGAAGTAGAAGGTGATGGTGTTGTCGGTGAGCAGCCCACCATTCGTCCTGGCGAAAGCTATCAGTACACCAGCGGCGCGGTGCTCGATACCCCAGTTGGTACGATGGAAGGGTATTATTTAATGCGTAATGAGTTTGGCACCGAGTTTAAAGCGCCAATCAATGTATTTAGACTCTCCTGTCCAAATATTTTGCATTGATACCGTTTTTATTTTGCGGAAGCGGGTTTACCCCGCGTTCCTCATACGTGCTAGACATCAGAATAAAAACATTGAGTTATAAAAAACCACAGGTAATAAATGGCAAAATACGCAATTGGAGACTTGCAAGGTTGCTTCACTCCACTCATCGGGCTACTCGATCAAGTCAACTTTAACCCAAACCAAGACCATTTATACTTTGTCGGTGACATCATCGCCAGAGGACCTGACTCACTTGCTTGCCTAGAGTTCCTCTATCAACACGCTGGCTCTATTAGCATTACACTCGGCAATCACGATCTCCACTTTTTAGCCTGTCTTGCTTTGGGAGTCGCTCCAAACCCAAAAGATAAATTAGACGCGGTTTTTGCCAGCCCCAAATGCCAGAAATATGCTGATTTATTACGTTCACAGCCACTGGCTATTTGGCTTGAAACACAGCAGACTTTTATTTCTCATGCTGGTATCCATCCAAGCTGGAATATTGCGCAAGCGCTAGAATATGCGCGCTTTGCCGAAGCCATTTATCAATCGACAAAAGCCCCTGAGTTTTACGCCAATATGTACGGCGCTCACCCAGGCCTTGAGCTCGATAAGCTCAGTGAACAAGATAAGTTTAAAGCCATTGTTAACGTCTTTACTCGAATGCGCTTTCTAAAACAAAATGGCGAACTGGATCTTAAGAACAAGTCTGGCCTAAAAGATGCGGCAGGTCTCACTCCGTGGTTTGAGCTCAACCAAACACCAACCGACACTACCCTACTTTTCGGCCACTGGGCTGCTTTGGAAGGCGAAACCAACAAGAAAAATATTATTGCCTTAGACACTGGCTGCGTGTGGGGAGGCCCTATGACAATGATAAATATCGACAGTGGCGAAAAGTACCAGCATAGCTAACCTCTATAACAGCCCTAAATCAACGTTAGGGTAAGCACTTACTTTAACTTTTATTAAACTAGGGCCTATTGATCTTTCAAGTTTGTTTTTGCAGCAGTTTGATTGGTATTTATACAAGGCAGAGCCTGCGTAGCATAGTTATTCTATGTGAGTCAGGCGATAACACAGTAGAAATGCCAATCAAGCGCTGCCCTTTGGGTTCACCTGAGTGCGCTTTGTTCATTGTTGCTCAACTTTTGCCTAGATTACTAGGCGGCAAGTCGAGCGTCGCGACCAAAACACACTCAGGAGAACAAAAATCAAACA
>NZ_MBQA01000225.1:0-22444 GCF_001709235.1 Pseudoalteromonas sp. BMB | reverse complement strand
CTTCCAATAGCCCGCTATTGGTACGTAAATTCGCCTTGCCTACAGGATGTAGGTACCTTAGCGCGAGCAGGACGCGGAAGCGGAGTTAATCCCAAAACTTTCTGGCTAGATAAGGAAATAATTTAATGTAATATTAAAAACAATGAATTAGCTCATTCCTTATCCAAACCTCAGGTTAAATAACCTAAGCTCGGGGATAGTTAATATGAATACAAAGAGGGAGTTAGCTACTCCCTCCCGAAAATTAACGCTCCCAACACCTATCTATAGCGTCTTGATTCGTTGTCCCAGTCACACCACGAACTCCAAGTTCATCGATAGTTAAAGCTGGGCACTGTTCGTCGCCTCGAACCGGCCCTGCTGCGGCTGTTGCAACGATCCTAAAGGTATCTGCAGTGACGTTTTCAAGTGTTACATTGAAATAACCATTTTCCGTTGCCGTCGCTACACCGATTGCCGCTAGATTATCGCTGTAAGCTCTGTTATCAACAAAGAACTGCTCTTGCTTATTCGCGGCGTCAAGTAACAAAGTCATTGCATCAGCCCTTGCCCCCCTTCTCACATACTCAGTGTAATTAGGGTACGCAATCGCAGAGAGAATACCGATGATCACCACCACTATCATTACTTCAATTAGGGTAAAACCTGATATTGCTTTGTCTAGGGTACTATTTCTTCTCATCACTATCTTCCCTCTTATAAATGTAAAGTTGTTTTGTTCTGATACCCGAAGTTTTATTTTTAAAGATAATAACCTTGTCATCATCTCCCACAACTGGCACTGGTTCCCCTGGTATTCCCGGCGGTACAAATGGATTGCTGCCATCAGCTATAATCCCAGGGCCTGCGATATAAGGAACTCTTTTGCCGTTTTCATCTTTGCGTACAACTAGAGTCGGCGTATCTGGTAAATCCTGTGAAGTAACATAAGTTTTTCCTGTACCATAATGTAAATGGAACATGTAAAGCTGCCCTTTACCACCAGTTAATGTGCATTGTTGGGTTGTCTGATCTGCTGGTGTAAATGAAGTAAAGTATGCCACTCCTCCAATAACAGTAGCTCCAGAGAGCGACTTTTCGCCCCCTGATAATTGATACTTCCAGCCATTAAACTTAGCCAGCTCTACTTCTAGTTCAATAAAGTCGTCAATATTATCCACAGCATTCCCAAACGGATCGCTCTTCATTTCCATTAAATCAGAAATTAATATCGGTTCTGGAATGTCATTTACAAATGACTGAGTCTTCGTATGTATGTCCCTAATCATGAAAAGGTAGTCAGTCACGCTTGAATCTGTCGGCTTCGAGCGATTACCACTACCAATAACAATGGCATCAAACGGCGTATCTCTGCGCTCTTTAATCAAATTCCCGTTATATCTAGTCTCTGTTACCTTACTATAAAATGTACGAGCAATATTTGGACGATAAAAGAAGCGTCTATCCTCATCAGCAAAGCTACTCCCCAAACGCGCCAACTCAAAATGAGTCCAAGGCTCAGTACTATCTGATGGGTTTGGACCGGGCATATCAATTCTCCAGATACTCCCTGCGGTATCCGCTAAATAAATTCTATCAATATAGCCATCGTAATCTGAGTCCGTTAACGTTGGCTCCGCAACAATACTGTGCTTACCTTTAAACGTATCTCCAGTGAGCGACCAAACAATATCAGCATTGTTTGACATGATATCAACCATGTAAATCCCTACGCCTTTATCATTATCATCGCTACGTGAAACATTGTCTTTATTGGTATTGTATCCTGCTGCAAAAACCAATACCGGTCTATCCTTTTGCTTTTCAATGAAAGTCACCACGGGCTTGGACCACGTTTGTCCCAAGTTCTTAAACTTGTTTGAATCACCGGAAATAGGCCCACCCCACAATAGTTTGGGTGAATCTGGATTGGTAATATCAAAGCCATAGTATTTATTGCCGCCGCGGCGCATTCCCACAAAGGCCCAAACCTTATCACCCGCTTCCACCTTGCGATTTTTATTCACATCGTGAAAGTACACAGTAATAGGTCCATCTAGGCCATACAATTTCGTTTCTGCTTTACGTGTTTTGACTGGATTCAGGATAGGTAATAAAGAACCTGGAATAAATGCCCAGCTTTCAGTTACGCTATTTCCTTGATCTTTAAACATATGGAGCATGCCGGCGTTGGTGCCAATGAGCACGCGAATATCGCCATTGCCATAGTCGACCGTTGCAGGCTTTGAATGTAAGGGATCGGCGAATATGTCTGGCCTTCTTTCAGATCTCAAACCGTCACCATCATCATCGTCGACGTCTTGACCTATCGCCCAGTTAAAAATACTTTGTATCTCACTTTTACTCGCACCGCTTAACTCCATTGCAGTGGCAAGTTTAGTTAAATTACCATAGGCACTTTCGGCGTTATTATAGGTGAAATCAACTAAATCACCGCCACCAAAATCAGACAGTACTTTTCTAGTAACCTGATTTTCAAGCGCATAGTTAACTCCTCCTTTTTCAATATTGTTGCCATCTTTTGATTGCGCTTGCGACCAATACGTTGTGATATTGCTATCAATCGCGCCTTTGTCATTTATCGCTTTGGTCAGTTCCTGACCTACTATCTCTGTGCCCACAAACTTAAGCTTTTTCAGGTTGCCACGCCAGCGAGTATGTGTCTCTGGTTTAAACTGAGTGTAGTAAAGTGCATCACCTGTTTGGGTTTGATCTTCAGCATTGGCGGAGACCGTTGGTGAACTAAAACTAGCACTCACATTTCTGATATTGGTAATCGTGGTTTTGAGTACATCCGACAGTTCATTTGCAGTATTGGCGTGCAGATATTGCCCCCCTCCTTCCTTAGCGGTTTCCGCAAGCAACTCTTTACCTGTATTAGACATACCGTTACCAAAACCGATCGTAAAGACTCGCGCAAAGTCATGTTCATCTGGAGTAGAAGGATATAAGTCAACTTTAACTTGAGACGTACCGCGCATTGTTTTGGCCAAAGCTGGTAAATAGTTTTTGGTAACACCAGAGCCTTCATTAATGTCGAAATAATTAGGGTAGGCGCCATACACTGAGTAATATTCATTAACGATACTTGTGTTAGAGTCAGTATCGCTGGTAGGGTCACCATCCGTCATTAAAATTAAGTTGATTGACGTATCACACCGCTCTTCTTCGCCACGCACGGGCTTAAACGCAGAAATATAGTTGCTCCCACGTTCAATCCCCTTATCCCTGTCGTTTCCGCCATTAGTGCCCCAATATACGCCGCCACCTTTAAGATAGTTATATAACTCCCAAAGTGTTTCTGACAGCGGCGTAGAACCACTTGCTGGTAATGCGTTGATCTTATCAACAATATCGCTGCGGCTACTACCAATCCCATTAAGAATATAACCCCCACTCGAAGAATAAAGTCGAGACAGGCCAAATCTAATATCATCATTATCGCTAACTAAACTGCGCATTGCATTTTGTGCTACTTTTAGGCGGCTATCCGCGCAGCCCTGAACCGCTTGATTATATTGGTTCGCTTGATAACAGTTACTGCCATTAAAACACTCTGTTTCTCGGTAGCCATAACGCGTTTCATAGTACCAGCCATTCCAAACACGATATGAATAACGCTCATAACACGCCTTACCATTTTGAGAGTCCCACGCCATACTGCCTGATGTATCAAACAGCATCAGTACTCGAGGTTGCTCACGAGTAGAAACATTATGTTTAACATAAAGCTCAATGTCTTCCGCTTGAGCGGTTTGTAATAGCGCCATTAATGCAACTATCGTGTATATTAACTTATTCATATCAGTTACTCGAAAAAGGCTGTTAATTTGAAACGCTCACAATTTCCTGACCAATTCCCATCACTATGGTGACGTTGTGACGTCCCCTATCACCATATTCCACAGTGGCTTCGACTTCCGTCATGTTGCACACAAACCCCTCTGTATAGTCATATTGACGTGGACAAAACAGCTCTAGCTCACCATTATTTAAGCTAGTCACAGTGGCTTGTAAGCCATTAGGCGTTTGTACTGTTGTGCCTTCGTCTGCTAACTGCTGTCTTGAACGCAGAAAAATATTGTTAGGACGTGATTGCTCTTGCTGAATTAATCTTTGCATTTCACCAAATAATAAGCTTTCTGCTTCTTCTCGTTCCATGACGGCATGGGTCATTTTTATATCCAACGTACTGGTACTCATCAACGTTACTGCAACCGCCATTATGGCGACTACCATGACCATCGCCATGATAAGTACTACACCGCGTTGCTTTACATTTCCCATGCTGAGCCTCCCATGTTGTACATTGATATTGTGGTTGAAAATACGGTACGTCTAATGGCATCGTTATAAGTCAACGTCCTTTTATTAGGGTCATTCCCTAATACGTAAGACCGCGACTGCACTCCAAAGTCAATATCCGGCTCCAGCACTCTTACCAGTACAAACAATTGTAGAGTTAGGATACCTCTTGTAGCGCCCCAATCAGCATCGGACATATTTGTTGTATTTCTATATCTATCCACTCGACCATCAAAATTGGTATCTAAACCAAAAACAAAACGAATTTGTTCAACGCCTTCGATCACTAATTCATCCTTCATGCCACCGTTTACATGCAGCCTTTGCCTTCTTAGAACGGGGATAGTAATAGTACGATTATTAATTACCTGCTGCTCTTCACTCACATAATATACATGGTGACTATATGGCCAAAGTGTCGCATTCACGCTTGGCATGTTGCCAACATTGCCACCTGCAATAAATTCGGCTTGCTCTTGTTGTGCAATAAAATAATACCTAGTTGATTGGATAGCACCTGCGTCTGGCACAAGACCTGTTATCTCTATAGGACTCCCTTCCAGAAACTTCACCTGTAACACTTCTGACTGTGGTCGAGCTTTGGTTATACACCCCATTGCCGTTGCATTTGTTGTGAATGTTGCCCAAATAGGCCTGAAATTAGCAGGCTCATTATTCGGAAAACTACCATTGTTTATCCCACCAGAGCAGTCACTTCCTGGGTTAGCTGGAGCGGCTTGATTATCATCCGTGAAACCTTGATCGTAAAAAGTCCCCCAAAAACCAACTTGTTCGATATCCCGCCTCATAATGGAAAGCGCTAAACGTCCTTTTTCTTGTAGCTCTCCAATACTCATGGTGTCGTTGGTCGTCGCTTTCATACCGACATAAGTAGCAATGACGCCGCCTAACAACAATACGCCGATAAACATGGCGATCATGAGTTCTAACAATGTAAAACCTCGGATTTTGTTCACGGCTGACTCCTTAACAACACAAAAGTTTCCATTACGACTGCACGCCGTCTATCGTCTTCAACACCACACCCGGCTGCTGGATTATTTTCCAATGCGGTCATTGCCTGACGCCCTCGCCAAGTGACAATAACCTGCACATTTACCCCAGATGGAGTGGCACCTGCGGTTGGATTAATACACACAATCGCGTTATCCAACGAACCTGTATTTTCCCTCGCTCTTATCGCTTGACGCCAATTAGCAATATCTGTTTTCGCAAGCGTTTCTGCATTACAGCGCTGTGTATAACACGTGGTGTTTGCCTGTACGTCTTCGGTGCTATTAAAGTCAACATCGTAAAGTGTGGTTATATTTGCCGCATCATTTGTTCTTATTCTGTGCATGATGTCACTGGCAAGCTCTACCGCAGCGGCTCGCTGCATAGAATCAAAACTTGCTTGTTTAGCTTTTGCTTGTAATGCCACAGCGCCAAGCAGTCCAAAGCTTAAAATCATAAACGCAATAAGCACTTCTAACAGTGTGAAGCCATGTTGCTTTAGCGAAATATGCATATCTCAACCAGAATTCAATTGTCCT
Source organism: Pseudoalteromonas sp. BMB (assembly GCF_001709235.1). NCBI lineage: Bacteria > Pseudomonadati > Pseudomonadota > Gammaproteobacteria > Alteromonadales > Pseudoalteromonadaceae > Pseudoalteromonas > Pseudoalteromonas sp. BMB. Next base: position 16,586 of record NZ_MBQA01000225.1, on the reverse strand, counting down.
AGCTTCAGTGTAAGCCGTCGTCTTTGAAACTCAATATGGGATAGTATGAAAGGTCTATTGAGGCGATAAACGGTTTATTCACCGCTTAACACTCAAAATAATGTTTTTAGTTGGGTGTAAGCTCTACGGCTAACTTCATAGCGATTGGGCAGCGACTTGAGACAAATATAGTGCTTTTGTTCATGTAGTTCTAAAGCAGAAATTTCTGTTCGCTTAACTAATGTACTGCGATGGATTTGAATAAAATGTGTTGGAAACTTATCTAACAGTGACTTGAGTGACATGTCAATTAATGCTTGTAGGCTAGAATTCAAGGTTACTCGCGTATATTTTTCATCCGCCTCGGCAACAATAACATCCGAAACCTGAACGTAACGCAACTCACTGCCAACGTAATAGCTTAGCGTCTCCATGCTCGGAAAGATAGTAGTCAATAAAGCATCTAGCTTATCAGTATCTAGTGGCTTCACTAGATAACCATTGGCGTGCAGCTCAAATGCTTCTAACGCATATTCCGGATGTGCCGTTAGAAACACGATTTTCATCCTCGGAAATTGCAGGCGTAATTGGCTTGCAAGCTCAATACCTGACTGACCCGGCATCGAAATATCAAGAAAAATTAGCTGCACAGGCTCCTGCTTTAGTAACGCTTCCACACTGTCAGTGCAATCAACTTCACCGATACAACGAAAGCCTACGTGCTTTTGCATTAATCGTTTAACGCGAGCTCTTGCCAACGGCTCATCATCCACAATAAGGTAAGATATTACTGTTTTCATAGCGGTAGCGAAAAACTGACGGTATAGCTATCTTGACTGGCTTCGGTTTTAAAATCAATTGGCTGATTGTAGTGTAAAGCCAAGCGGCGTCTGATGTTACTTATCCCAATGCCATGCCCTTGGTGCGTCGGCTTTAATTTTGCGTCATAGCTGTTAAAAATTACCACCGTTAAGGTGCGTTTACTACATTGAATATAAATACGAATATCCGCTCCGTTTGGATTTGGCTCTACCCCATGGCTAACCGCGTTCTCCACCAATGGCTGCAATATCAACGCAGGGATCAAAACATCTCCCAAGACATTGTCTAACTCCCACTCGACCCTCAAACGCTCTGCAAAGCGCCACTGCTCAAGTTCTAAATACGCTTTGCATAAAGATATTTCACTTTCCAGCGGAACAATATTTTGTGTGGACATCGCAGCGCGAGATAAATCGGCAAGGGCTAATGCTGACTTTTCTGCTGCATTTGGATCGATATGAGTCAATTCGGCCACGGTATTGAGTGAGTTATATAAAAAGTGCGGCCGAATTCTCGCATGTAACGCTTCAAGTTCCGCTTGAGATAGCGCTTTCACCTTACGAATATTATCGGTAAAGATAGCTAAGAAATGCGCGAAAAGCGTGATAATGCAAAGACATATTGCGATGTTACGCCATAAGCTCAATTCAATTTTTGCCTCATCAATCCAACCGAGCAATGTAAAACCATAGGGAAAAACCGTACTGGTGACAACAGTACAAAGCACGAAAACAGAAATGAGAATTCCAGCTTCAACTAAATCTGAGCGCTTCTCAACAGCGTGGCGCACAATCGCTATCACGGCAAGTGATAAAAAGGCAGTGAAATGAATAAATAAGCTAGTTAACCCAAGGGATTGCCAAAACGCAGTCGCGGAAATCAGCGTATATAAAAAGGCTAGGATTTGCGAGGCAACTAGCAATGCTAACACACCTCGCTCGCTCAATAGTGCAGACAACAACCTGATACGCGGTGTCATCGTGCTAACTCTCTTATCTGAGTTCTACAGGTACGGCAAACACGACATTTTCTTCTTGCCCAGGGTTCTCAACTACCGTTTCCCCACCAAGTTCTTTAAGTCGAGAGATAACCTGTTGAACCAACACTTCAGGTGCAGATGCGCCGGCAGTTACACCTACCTTTGCAACCCCATCGAACCAAGTTTCTTCGATGGAAGAGGCATCATCGATAAGAAATGCCTTAGTTCCCATTTTATCCGCAAGTTCTCTTAAGCGGTTAGAGTTAGAACTATTTTTCGCACCCACCACAAGCAATAACTCAACCTTGTCCGCTAAGTCGCGAACCGCATCTTGTCGGTTTTGCGTGGCATAACAGATATCATCTTTTCGAGGACCACTGATGTTCGGAAACTTGCTACGCAGTGCGTCAATTACATCCGCAGTGTCATCTACCGATAACGTCGTTTGACTGCAATAGAACACATTGTCAGCATCTTTCACTTCGAGTGCTGCTACATCTTCTGGTTTTTCAACGAGATAAATACCACCATTCGGATTGTCATACTGACCCATAGTACCCTCAACTTCAGGGTGGCCGTGGTGCCCAATCAAAATACACTCAGTACCTCTGCGGCTAGCACGCGTCACTTCCATATGCACCTTTGTCACTAACGGACAAGTCGCATCAAAGACTTTTAACTCTCGGCGCTTCGCTTCATTACGTACTTGCTGAGAAACACCATGCGCGCTGAAAATAACAATACTGTCGTCTGGCACTTCATTTAGCTCTTCAACGAATACCGCACCACGAGACTTCAGACCATCAACAACATATTTGTTATGAACAACTTCATGGCGAACGTAAATAGGCGCTTCGAAAATATCGAGTGCACGCTCAACAATGCTGATCGCTCTATCTACACCTGCACAGAATCCTCTCGGGTTTGCCAGCAAGATATCCATTAGTTATTTACCTCAAGAATTTCAACTTCAAACGTTACTTTTTGGCCTGCAAGCGGGTGATTGAAATCGACAGTTACCGAGTCGCCGGCTACTTCTCGGATCAATCCAGGTAAGTCAGTACCATCAGGTTGCGTAAATGCAATGATGCTACCTACTTGAGCGGGGGTTTCTGCGCCAAATTTGCTTCTATCAACATAATAGATGTTATCAGGATTTGGTTGTCCAAACGCGTCTTCTGGCTCTAGCTCAAAAGATTTCTCATCGCCCGCTTTTAATCCAAGCAAACACTTTTCAAAATTTTCCGTCAGGCTGCCATCACCCATAAACAACTTAGCGGGTTTATTATGAACTTTGGTAGAATCTGCTGCTGAACCGTCTGATAACTTGATTGAAAAATGGAACAAGACTTCAGACTTTGCTCCAATTAGTTGCTCACTCACGCATTTTTCTCCTGTGGTTTATCGCCACTGGTAAAGGCATCGAAAATTAATAGTGCAGCACCGCCGACAATCGCCATGTCTGCGACATTAAACGCTGGATAATGCCAGTCTTGATAATAGAAATGAAGGAAGTCAATCACATAACCATGAATAATGCGGTCGTATAAATTTCCTACAGCACCACCTAATACCAGCGCGTAGGCCAATCCCAACTTCCAATTTGATGCGGGCAATTTACGTAGCCAAAAAATCAGTAAAGTGCTAATCGCCACGGCAATGCCACTTAAAAAGTAACGCTGCCAGCCACCTGCTTCACTTAGGAAGCTAAATGCCGCACCATAGTTATGCATATAGGTGAGATTGAAAATAGGCAAAATATCAATGGACTCATAGAGTTCCATTTCAGCCATAACCAGTGCTTTGGTGAAGTAGTCTACTGCAAAAAGCAGTAGACTAAGCCACAACCACACCAGACCACTTTTCTGTGTAGTTTGTGTCACGTTTTACTCCTAGGCGAATTGACGCTGCTCGCCGTCACCTTCAACGTTACTAATACAACGGCCACAGATGTCTGCATGTTGCTCATCCGTACCTACGTCGTCGGTATAGTGCCAACAACGATCACACTTTTTAGCCGATGTTGCCGCTACACTAATGTATAAACCATCAATTTCTGATGAAATTGCATTTTCTGGCTTGCTGTTGACTACTTCTACCGTTGCTTTTGAAGTCAGTAATACGAAGCGTAATTCGTCACCAATGGCATTGAGCTGCTCAGCTAAGTCACCGCCTGTATATAGCGTTACTTCAGCCTGTAGCGTTGCACCGATCACTTCTTCTTTACGTGCATTCTCAAGCACACGGTTTACTTCATCACGTACCGCGAGTAAGTTCTGCCAGTACTCGTTATTCAACGAGCCTTCTGTCGCACCTTCAATTGCATCATACCAAGTATCCGTGAATACAAACTGGCCACGCTCACCTGGTAATACTTCCCAGATTTCTTGTGCAGTAAAGCTCATGATAGGTGCCATCCAACGTGTCATCGCTTCCGCGATATGATAAAGCGCAGATTGGCAAGAACGACGGGCATGGCTATCACTTTTCGCGGTGTACTGACGGTCTTTGATCACGTCTAAATAGAACGAGCCCAATTCACCAGTACAGAAATTCATAAGCTTTTGTGTTACTTGAAGCATTTGGTACTTGTCGTACGCTGTTTTGATCTCAGTTTGTAGCTGCGCAGCACGCGCAACAATCCAGCGATCTAGCTCAACCATATCTTCAATTGCTACTAAATCCGTTTTTGGATCAAAGCCGCTTAGGTTCGCAAGTAGGTAACGACTTGTGTTACGAATACGACGATAACGGTCAGCTGAGCGCTTAAAGATTTCATCAGACACGGTCATTTCAGCCGTATAATCAGTAGAAGCTACCCATAAACGTAAAATATCTGCACCTAGCTTGTTCATGATGTCTTGCGGCGAGATCACGTTGCCTAATGACTTAGACATCTTATGGCCTTTTTCATCGACCGTGAAGCCGTGCGTTAACACTTGCTTATATGGTGCATGGCCGTTGATAGCAACTGAAGTCATCATTGATGACATAAACCAACCACGGTGCTGATCTGAGCCTTCAAGGTAAAGATCTGCAGGACCTGTTAAATCTTCGCGTGCATCAACAACACAAGCATGTGTTACACCTGAGTCAAACCATACGTCTAGTGTATCTTGTACTTTTACGTACTGTTGAGCATCTGCTTCACTTAATAGCGCGCTAGGCTCTAAGTCGTACCACGCCTGAATACCCTTTTCTTCCACTAATTTAGCAACGGCTTCAATAAGGGCTTCCGTTTCAGGATGTAGGCTGCCAGTGTCTTTATCGACAAATAACGCGATTGGTACGCCCCAAGTACGCTGACGTGAAATACACCAGTCAGGGCGACCTTCAACCATGTTTGCGATGCGGCTTTCACCCCACTCTGGTAACCATTCTGTCTTTTTGATTTCATTCAGTGAATCAGCACGCAGGTTAGCCTGATCCATGCTGACGAACCATTGTGGCGTCGCACGGAAAATAATAGGAGTTTTGTGACGCCAGCAATGTGGATAACTATGCGTTAGCGCCTTATGGCGGAACAACACACCTTTCTCAGTTAATAACTCAATGATGCTGTCGTTTGCTTTAAATACGTGCTGACCTGCAAAAATCGGTGTATCTGGTAGATAAACACCATTTGCACCAACCGGGTTTGCAACTTCTAGACCGTAAGCCTGACCCGCTGCAAAGTCTTCTTGACCGTGACCAGGTGCTGTGTGAACGATACCAGTACCTGAGTCTGTTGTTACGTGCTCACCTAAAATAACAGGCACATCGAAATCTAAGAATGGGTGTGCAACGCGCAGATTCTCAAGTGCAGCGCCTTTCGCGTAACCTAGTACGTGGAAGTGCTTGAATCCAAAACGATCAACAGCGTCTTTGACTAATTCAGAACCAAGCACAATACGCTGCTCTTGACCTTCATCTTCAATTTGTACCAGTGCATACTCTAGCGCACCGTGTACTGCCACAGCGCGGTTTGCAGGCAATGTCCAAGGCGTTGTAGTCCAAATTGCGGTACTTACTTCACCTTTGCCTTCATGGCCTTCGGCCAAGCCAAATGCACTAATGATTGCCGCTTGATCAGCAAACACAAATTTTACGTCGATTGCTGGCGATTGTTTGTCTTGGTATTCAACTTCTGCTTCTGCAAGTGCTGAACCACAATCCGTACACCAGTGAACTGGCTTTGCACCTTTGTGCAGGTGACCATTTTTGATAATACGACCAAGCACACGAATAGCATTGGCTTCAAAATCAAAGTTCATGGTTAAGTATGGCTTATCCCAGTCACCTAACACACCAAGGCGTTTGAAATCTGTTTTTTGGCCATCAACTTGCTTTTTAGCATAGTCGCGGCACTTTTCACGGAATTCAGCAGCCGATACTTTCTTACCTGGTTTGCCTACTTTCTTTTCCACCTGTAGCTCAATTGGAAGACCATGACAGTCCCAACCAGGTACGTAAGGTGCATCAAAATCAGAAAGCGTTTTTGACTTAATAATAATATCTTTTAGGATTTTGTTTACTGAGTGACCTAGGTGAATATCACCATTTGCATACGGAGGACCGTCATGCAAAATAAATGGCTTTTTACCTTTTTTCGCAATGCGAATTTGACCGTATAGGTCTTCTTCATACCATTTTTTCAGCATCTTTGGTTCGCGTTGCGCCAAATTACCACGCATCGGAAACTCAGTTTCCGGTAGATTTAAAGTATGTTTGTAGTCGCTCATTTATCCTACTTTCCGTATCGGCTACGTTAAAGAAAAACACTGTTTTGCATTGCTAACATCACGACTGATTTGTTCTGTTAACTGCGACAATGTTTCGAATTTTTGCTCATCGCGAAGCTTTTCAATTAGCTCCACTTTCATAAACTGACCGTAGATGGTCTCATTAAAATTAAACAGATGCACCTCTAAAAGGGCTTTCGTTCCGTTTAGGGTTGGCTTAGTGCCAACATTCGCTACGCCATAATGTGTTTTGTGGTTCACAGTCGCTTTGACAGCATACACACCGCGTACAGGACTCACTTGGCGCTTTAACGCAATATTTGCAGTATGAAAACCAAGCTCTCTGCCTTTCTTCCAACCGTGAATAACACGGCCTGAAATGGCATAGGTATGGCCCAACATATCATGTGCTTGACGCAAATCACCAGCTGCAAGTGCCGTGCGGATCAACGTGCTACTTACACGACAATCTTGCTTGCGAAAACTTGCCGTGTCTTTTACTTGCATACCTAGCGGTTCGCCCACTCGTTTTAGCATTGCAAAATCACCAGCACGTTCACGGCCAAAACGAAAGTCATCGCCGACCGTGAGCGCCTTGGTTCCAAGCTTTGTCACTAGGACTTCTTTGATAAATTGCTCTGCATCTTGCGAGGCAAATTTGCGATTAAAGTTGACGCAAATGACTCGCTCTATACCAAGCTCTTGCAACAGGACTAGTTTATCACGTAATCGCGTCAGCCTAGCCGGTGCTTTATCTTTGGCAAAAAACTCCAAGGGCTGCGGCTCAAATAACATCACTGTGCTTGGAAGTTGATAGTGTTTTGCGTCGCTAATCAGCCCCATCAAAACCTCTACATGTCCAAGATGAACCCCGTCAAAGTTTCCAATCGTCAACACACAACCAAAATGATGTGGTCGAATATTATGGATCCCTCGGATTAGTTGCATAGTGCCGTGCCTTTGTGCAGCAAATATCAAAGAGCCCGATTATACCCAAGTTGCTTAAAAATGCGAATCAAGCATCTCGGATTGTGCTCAATCTTACCCCTAGTATAAATAGTAAACTAAAATAGCTCACCATCGCAGTTACTAATAATCCGCAAAGTAATAGCACCTGCTCCATCAGTCCCCACTCTAGCCATTCAAAGCGTGCGCCGAGAAAGTATACACATACAGCCATCACGACCGCTGCAACAAAGCATTTGGCAGTAAAACCAAGAGAAAATGCGCTTAGCTGATACACACCTTGATGTGACAGCTGACGATAAAGTAAAAACGCATTACAAGACGCTGATAATGAAGTTGCCAATGCAAGGCCTAGATAACCAATAAAAGGCGCTAAGATGAGATTGAAAACCATATTGAGTGCCATAGTAATAATACCAATTCGAACAGGCGTTTTAGTATCTTGTCTAGCGTAAAAGCCCGGTGCCAGTACTTTAATCAACATAAAGCTTAATAAGCCAACGGAATATGCGGCTACCCCTAAGCTTACCTTGTTTATATTGTCTGCATTTTGAGAAACAAACTCACCATGGCCAAATAATACTGAAATGATAAGTGGGCTTGTCACCATCAGCCCTAGCATCGCAGGTAATCCCAAGAAGATGACAAAACGGACACCCCAATCTAGTGTTTTCTGAAAGTCTTCACTTTTTTCTCCTGCGTGTAATTTAGAAAGTGCAGGCAGTATCACGGTCGCAATACCGATACCAAATAGGCCGAGTGGAAATTCAATTAATCTGTCTGAATAATAAAGCCAAGCAATCGATCCCGTCACGAGAAAAGAGGCAATGACGGTGTCCAACAGTAAGTTAATTTGGCTAACAGAAACACCAAATAATGCAGGGATCATTAATGTTCTGACTTTGGTTATTTCAGGGCTTCGCCATGCAAATTGAGGGCGACTCAAGACTTTTAAGCGCAACAAAAATGGGATCTGGAATAATAGTTGAACAATTCCACCAATAAATACACCGAGTGCTAGAGCGTACGCACCTTGTGCAAATTTATCATGGAGAAAAATAGCGCAGCTAATAATCGACACGTTGAGTAAAACTGGCGTAAAGGCCGCTGCGGCAAAGCGATTATAAACATTCAGTACCGCACCGCTAAGTGCAACTAATGAAACAAAAAATAAGTAAGGAAAGGTAAGCTTTAATAGTGCGCTTGCAAGCACAAATTTTTCGGCATCTGCACCACCTTGCCACCAGTCGAGAAACCAGCTTGTGCCAAATAAAGCGGCGATCACAGGCGAGCCTATCACCCCTAAAATAGTAACAATAAGCAATACGGTCCCGAGTGTCCCAGCGGCTTGTGCAACGAATAATCTGACTCTATCGTCTCCATGCTTTTCTTTAATTTCTGAAAGTACAGGAACAAACGCCTGAGCAAACGCGCCTTCTGCAAATAACCTACGTAAAAAATTAGGGATCCGGTTGGCGAATAAAAAGACATCGGCGGCCAATCCTGCGCCCAATAGGTTTGCCACGACGGCATCTCGAACTAGCCCCAGAACCCGCGAAATCATAGTCATGGCACTGACAATCATACCCGATTTAAATAACCCTTTTGCCACCTTAACTCCTAAATTCAGTGAATCGCGGCAGATTATGCCACAGTCGTTGTGCATTTAGCACTAGGCGTGCCCTGTCAGCTTTGATACAATACGCGCCATTAACCTTGGTAGGCCTGTTTCACCTTGTGAAATTTGACTGTTTACTTTGGTTCAGACCTGAGATTTTCAAGGCACTTTGTGAAGCTGCGCTTTACAATTTATTAGTGCAACTTGGGATATTACGGGTTTACTTGCCTGCTATAAAAGTAAAAATGTCGCATAGCAATGTTTTGATTTGTACAGGTTAAGAATTGAGAATAGCCCAAGTCGAGTCTTGGGTGTTGAACATTAGGCCGCGCTTGTTAATTTATATTGACTTTTGCGATTAAAACAGGCATATTCCTCGGCCTTTAAATTAAGCTTATTTTAAGATTGTTAGGAGCAAACCTTGGCTAACATCAAGTCTGCAAAAAAACGCGCTATCACTAGCGAAAAGCGTCGTAAGCACAACGCAAGCCGTCGTTCAATGATGCGTACATACTTCAAAAAAGTAATCGCTGCAATTGAAGCTGGTGATAAAGAAGCTGCAACTCAAGCATTCGCTGTTGCTGCACCTATCCTAGACCGTTACGCAACTAAAGGTCTAATCCACAAAAACAAAGCTGCTCGTCATAAGAGCCGTTTAGTTGCTAAGATCAAAGCACTTTAATTTGTTGCTGGATTGAAAAAAACCGACATTATGTCGGTTTTTTTATGTCTGTAATTTATATACTTTGGTATCAAAAGATAAAATCAGTGCCGTTTTAAACCAATTCTAAATTTGGGTAAAACTTCTTCAGCATAGCCGCTATTTTCTTTGGCGAAAATGGCTTAACAACAAAACCTTTAGCACCGCGCTCAATAGCATCTTTAACATTGTCTACCGTTGAGTGTGCCGACACCATAACGACATTAATATTCGGGTTTATTTCATTTAGGGTTGCAATTAACTCTTTACCATCACCATCGGGCAGCTCAATATCTAAAAAGACAATATCAAAATGTTGCTCTTCACATGACTTTACACACTGCGTTGCAGTGGAGGCTTCTCTTACATGATCAATGCCTAAGTGCATTAAGGTTTGATGTAAAAAGCTGCGAACTGTCCCTACATCATCGACGATTAAAATAGAGATATTTTGATCCATAGTCCTTTCCCGTAGGCTGTAGTGTAAAAATAAGCTATTATACTTAGCATAGAAGCATTATAGAGACCTGCAACTAAAAGGCTACTTAAAGCATGGCAAAACCATCAAAAAAACAATCGCTTTTAGGTCAAGTACAGTCCAACCAAAAAAAACGCACTAGTACAACAAAAAACCGTCGACCATCGCCACAACAAATTGCAGCGATGAAGGCTCAGCAAACCGCACAAGCACAGCAAGCACAAACTGCTACAGATAATGATAGACCTAAGGGAAAAAGTAAGTGGATAGCACTTGCAGTCATTGGAATACTATTTGTTGTCTTGCCAAAACCACAACTGATTACTTATGAGAAATTAGGCCTTGTGGCTAGTAGTGTATATTGGTCTGGTCTTCCTGGTATTGATCCTGTGCTATTTGACTCAAATTTACATCCAAAGCCGGCGCTTGAGCGCAATACACTATACCTATGCCACGATTTGAAAAACCCAGACACCTGCCAAAAGTACCAAATAATCAAGCAAGAAGGCTTTATAGCGGCCATGATGGAGTTAATAAGCGGTTAGAACTTCACTAAAAATGCCTCATTATTGAGGCATTTTACTTTGTTAGGCAGATTAGTTAATTACAGCCACGCCAGCTACATGCTGAAGTACAAATTTTAGTACAGTTATCTGTAATCGGATCCTTTACCACACCTGTTCCACCTCCAATGTGAGGCGTTTGTGCTTTTGGAATTTGCTTATCAGTCGATAGGTTTTTTAATTTTGCAACTTTAAGTGATAATTTTTTCACAATAATATCCTTTTACGTTTCCCTTAGCCAACCTAAGGCCCCATTAAAGTAACAGAACAAACAAAAAGTTAAAACCCTTAGTTAACCATTAAAAATAATCTAGAGCTACACAATATCACCGTGAATCAACGAACTTCGGCTCTGTCGTAGTATAATTAATGAAAAGCGCGAGCCTTAATTGTCATCGCTGCTAGTAACTCACTTCTATCGATTAACCTACCAGCAATAACATGTACCACTTCCCCTTCCTTCTCTACTATGCCTTTTATTTCTAATAGCTGAGCACCCATATAGGCTTGCTTTTGTGCTCGAGCAGTACCAGACCACACAATTACATTGATGTTGCCTGTTTCGTCTTCCAAAGTAAAAAAGGTCACGCCTTTTGCGGTACCTGGGGCTTGCTTTCCTGTTACCAGCCCTATCACTGTTACTAACGATTTATGCGGTCGATAAAGCAGTTCATTAGCCTTAACCGTTCGGACTATAAGCTTTGCTTGCTCAAGTTGCTTGATTGGGTGAGTGCGTAAAGAGACCTTAGTGCTATTATAATCTTCCTGTAAGTTTTCGAACTCTGTGGCGCTAAAGTGACTATATTGCGACTCTTTCTCTTCAATATCACTGAATAGTGGCAAGGTTTTACTGTGATCTGCAAGCGACCACCTAGCAGCATAACGGCTATCCACAAAGTGATGTAAAGCATCTGCGGAAATCAACTTTTCAATAGTACTGTTGGTAATACCAGCTTGTTGTAACTGCACGATTTTACCAAACCCCTCTTGAGGTCTGCATTGTAATAATTGCAGTGCTTCTTCTTCACTTAACCCTTTTATAAGCCGAAGTCCTAAACGGATCGCAAACGTTGCTTGTCTTGGCTCTTGTACGACTTGATGTTCGTAATCGGACTGGTTAACACAGATAGGTAAAATGCTAACCTTATGCCTTGATGCATCTTGCAACAGCTGTGAAGCCGAATAAAACCCCATTGGTAAACTATTAAGTAGAGCGGTATAAAACATTGCGGGGTAGTAGTATTTCAACCACGCAGAGGCATAAGCCAGCACAGCAAAAGAAGCTGAGTGGCTTTCAGGAAAGCCATATTCACCAAAACCGCAGATCTGCTCAAAAATCCGCTCAGCAAATTGTGCTTCATAGCCCCGAGCCAGCATACCTCGAATAAGCTTTTCTCTAAACTGCATCAGCTCTCCGGTTTTCTTCCATGATGCCATGGCTCGGCGTAGGCTATCTGCTTCTCCTCCAGTGAACCCAGCTGCAACCATAGCCAGTTTTATTACTTGTTCTTGGAAAATGGGAACCCCCATGGTCCTCTCTAATACCGATTTAACCGCTTCGGATGGATAAGTCACTTGCTCTTCACCATCCCGTCGCTTTAAAAATGGATGCACCATATCCCCTTGAATAGGGCCGGGACGTACAATTGCTATTTGGATCACTAAGTCGTAGTAATTCGCGGGTTTCAGCCTTGGCAACATACTCATTTGTGCGCGAGACTCTACTTGAAACACGCCAACACTATCCCCTTTTTGCAACATCTTATAGACCAAAGGGTCGTCTTGCATACGAGTCAATTGGGCAAGATCCAGGTTTCGCTTCGTATGCGCTGCAATATAACCAAAGCACTTACGGATAGCGCTTAGCATACCCAAGGCCAAGATATCGACTTTGAGTAACTTAAGGGTTTCAAGGTCATCTTTATCCCATTGAATAATTGTGCGCTCTGGCATAGCTGCATTTTCTACGGGCACTAATTCATGTAATGGACTTTCTGAGATAACAAAACCACCAACATGCTGCGATAAATGCCTTGGAAACCCCATAATGTCATTAACCAACTGAATAAAGTGCTGACCTTTTAATGAGTTTGGCTCTAACCCTAGCTCCACTAATTGGGCCTGCCAGTTAAGTCCTTTATCACGGCGGTTGAGATGCTTAATAAAGTACTCTATTTGCGCCATTTCAATGCCCAAGGCTTTGCCAACATCACGCATGGCACTTTTTAAACGATACGTGATCACCGTTGCTGCTAATGCTGCGCGTTTACGGCCATATTTCTTGTAGATATATTGGATCACCTCTTCACGACGTTGGTGTTCAAAATCTACATCTATATCGGGTGGCTCATTACGCTCTTTACTAATAAAACGCTCGAACAATACACCCACTTGCCGAGGGTCAACCGCGGTTATCTCTAAGCAATAGCAGACCACAGAGTTAGCGGCTGAGCCTCGTCCTTGGTATAAGATTTGATGCTGTTTTGCATACATCACAATGTCATGAATAGTGATAAAGAAAAACGGATAATCAAGCGCTTCAATAAGCGCTAGCTCTTTATCAATAATGGCTTCTATATCTGGCGGCACGCCATCAGAAAAGCGAACTTGCTTACCCTTTTCGACCAACGCACGTAAATAAGCCATTGGAGTAAAGCCTTTAGGCACTAACTCCTGAGGATATTGATAATGCAATAAGTCTAAATTAAATACACATCGCTTCGCGATATTGGCACTTTCTTCAAGAAAGGTAGGTGAAAACAACTTAGTAAGCTTAGAGATAGATCTAAGTGCTGACTCGCTATTGCTAATCATTTTCTCAGGGATCTCGCTTATCACACGATTCTGTCGAATGGCTGTCAGTGTGTGCTGTAGCGCAAGCCTAGATGAACAGTGCATAAGCACTCCACCAACAGCGCAAATAGGTATTTGGTACGCTTTTGACAGTTTTACACAATGGGTAAAGTAATGTACATCTTCTGCACTCAAGTTACGTCGATAGCCAATCCATATTCTATTTTGGTGGTATTTACACAGCCATTGCAATGATTGAACATCTTGACTGTTCCCCTTTGGCAACCACAACAATAAGACATGCTTAAGCGACATAATATCCCACTCACTAAGCTGATATTGTCCCTTCTCCGTTCGCTGGCGAGCATTACTAATCACTCGACATAACTCTGTATAAGCGAGCTGGCAAGGACAAAGAGCAACCAATTCAATATTGTTGTACTTCAGCAAACTCCCAACTATGAGTTTTATCTTGAGCTTATGATCACGAATATAAGCATGAGCACGGACAATGCCAGCCAAAGAGCATTCGTCAGTAATGGCTATTGCGCTATAACCTAAAAAATCTGCTTGTTTGACCAACTCTTCTGGTCGCGATGCGCCAGTCAAAAATGAAAAATTGCTCTGGCAAAAAAGCTCGGCATAAGACATCAGCTAAATACTCCATGAATATACCAATGGTTATTTTGCTCTCGAAATACCCATAACCGCTGCGCTTGTTCATTTTGTACAATAAAATAGTCTCGCTGGACCGGCTCACCGTCCCACCACCCTGAAGCGATACGCTCTGGACCAGAAATAATATTGACTTTTTCACATAAAGGCTGTGGCTTCGGAAATAGAATGGTAGGTCTTAATTTACTCTTGAGTGTCGTGAAATGTGGCTCGTGGCTATAAGTGCTGGCCTTTTCAGGACGAGGATCGCCTGTAAGTTGTAGATATTGCACAGCCTGCTCACCGAGCTTAGCACATAGAATAGCCCGCAGTCCTTGCGCAGACATCGCACTTTGCTGCGTTGAGAAGAGATCTTTTATTGTGACATGCTGTGTTTCTAAAGCATCAGCTTTGAGTGAAACACTTTGTACGGGTGCATCTAAGGTTATGGATTCTAGCTTGAGGTTTAACAGGCGCTGCCAATTTTCTGCCTTATATTCAGGCTCCGCGCTGTTTAATGTGATCTCTAAAGCCTCTTTATCTCGAAGTGCTAAGGTAAAATAAAGCGTTCGAGTTACTAAGTTACGTTGCTGTAGGAATAACGCTAAACGCGATAGCAAATGCTCGATTGGCTTTTCTAACCAAGCCATCACTTCGACTTCGTAAAGTAAAGGTGCAGTAAGTTCAAAGGTTTCCGCAGGTTGGTAATAGTTAAGAGTTTCCTTTAGTTTTCCAAACAAGCAGCCTACATAATGTACGAGTTCAGTATCAAAACGTTTAGCCAGCTCACTGAGTGCAAACTGCTCTAACTGCGCCACCTTTTTAACTCCGGTGCGAGCAAGCAGCTCAACCACCCGACTGTCTAGACTTGTACGTGTTAGTCCTATTTTCCTCAGGTAATGACGCTTTTGGCAAGGCGTTAGTACAAGCACATTGCAACGCTCTCGCGCCAAGAGCTTAGCCATTATTGTGGACTCACCCATGCCGTAATAATAACTCTTGCCAAGCTGCGCTAATTGTCCAGATATTACTTGCCAGTAACTTGGCAAATCATGATAGAGCGAAAGCATAGAATCGACTTTAAGCACAAGACCATTAGGTTCATCGATTACAATATCTGCACTCACTTGATAAAGCATATTGGCAATTTCTAATAGCTGTTGTCTTTCTAGAAGGTCGTCGTAGGGCAAAACATGAAGCTGTGTACACAATGCACAAGCAGTCCCAAGGCCCATTCCTATTTTTATACCTCGCTGCTGCGCTGCATCATTTAGCTGCACTATCTGGTTTTTGCGGCCATCAATAATAATAACGGGTGTAACAAAATCACCGGAAACCGTTTGCTTTGTCATTCCCTCTAATTGCAGCATAGGAAAATAGAGATATAACCACATAACTAGCTCGTTAAGCGCCGCTCATAGCCTGAAAACGCAACTATATTATCGCTAACATGAGGTAGATTCGGCTTTTCAAGCTCTGGCCAATAGTGGGGATTCTCTAGTTTAAGACTGCGATGTGCAAAGTGCCCCTTGTGCTTCTTTACTATCACATCCAAGCCGCTGTGCTGTGCTTGTAAAACCACTGAAAGTGTAAATGGTAAAGTCTGGGCGTACTGCGCTTGGTACAAAGCAAATAACCTACAACCTCCCGCCTGTGCACCTAACTGCAAACGCTTTACAGCAGCAATAGAAAGCGCTTCGTGCCAAAGTACAAGTGCACTACACGCACCACTTTTTACACATTGTTCCGCAGCCCACAGTGCTTCTTTTTCACTTGGTGGCTGCAATATCATAAATTCACTCAGGTCTAACGATAAATAATGCAATGCCGCGGCATGTATTTGCCCTGGAGGATTAATTAATACCTTCAAACGGTTATCATCCACAAAATGGGGCAATATCAACCTTAATTCTCCTATTCCCATTGCAGTTTTCACACCAATCACACCTTGTTGCGGCCAACCACCGCACAGTAAATCGTCAAGTGCAGCAAAGCGAGTACTGACGACATCATGCTGCACGGCCTGTCCACGTCCACGCCAAAGCAGGTTTTTACGTTCAAGAAGATCTATATAATTCGCCATACATCACCAAATACTGTTTATATATACAGTATATTTAAATAAAGGCAGATCGCAAGTAGATCGCTAGAAAAGAGGCGAGTTAAAAATAACCATAATTTGCGCTTTAAGTTAATCGTGTTTTGCTTAGGAGAAATAAGATCTACAACTAGGGCCTGTTGATCTTTCAAGTTTTTTTTGCAGCAGTTTGATTGGTATTTATACAAGGCAGAGCCTGCGTAGCATAGTCATTC
>NZ_MBQA01000224.1:0-15123 GCF_001709235.1 Pseudoalteromonas sp. BMB | reverse complement strand
GAAAGATCAACAGGCCCTAATATTCGCCATAAATTATGGCTGCTAATTGTGTTTCCCGTCATTGCGCTTGCCTTATTGCTTGGATATGCTTTTAACCGTTACGCTCACCTTGAGTCAGAAGTAGAATCTCTATACGCCGATCGTGTTGTACCGCTTATTCAAATAAAAAAAGTATCAGATCACGGTGCGATTCAGATTGTCGACATACTTCATAAGTATCGTGCAGGGCTGGTCTCCAAAGACGAGGTGCTGGTGCAAATAGCTGATGCTACTCGGGTCATGAACGACGCGTGGCAAAGCTATCTAAACACTTATTTGGTGACGGCGGAGCAAGTCAAAGTTGAACTCATTGAGTTCCAAATGCAGGCCGTATTTACGCATATTGCCAAGCTTCAAAGCACGATAAATCAAGGGACATTTTTAGCTATTCCACAAAATCAGTTTGTTACTGCACTCTATGAAAAGTTCGATCCGTTAACTGCATCACTACAAGCACTCACCGAGGTACAAAATGACGTAGCACTCGGTATTGTGGAGCAAACCGAGCAACAATTTAGCCAACTAAAGTTGTTGCTCATTATTTTTTCTGTGATTGTATTGGTGAGCTTAATCGCCGTTGGCTTAGCTTTATATCGCTCTATTCAACATCCAATCAATCATATTCGCTCGCAAATCAATCACATTATTGAGAGCTCGAGTCTCGAAAAACGTATCGACATTGATAACCACAATGAACTGACTGATGTTAGCCTTGCCATCAATCAGCTCCTTAGCCACATTCATGTGATCCACCAGCAACTGGTAGAGGCGGAAAAATTATCGAGCCTAGGTAGTTTAGTTTCGGGATTGGCTCACGAGGTAAATACCCCACTTGGCGTTTCGATTACCGCAGTGTCATCCTGCCAAGAGCAAGTGGATGTGATGGAAACCGGCATGAAAGCGCAGCGTTTGTCGCACGCTGAGTTTTTAGAAATTATGGCAGCATTGGATTCTGGGTTGTCTATCGCAGAGCGAAATCTCGGCAAAACGGCAAAGCTAGTACAAGAGTTCAAGAATATCTCCGCAGAGCAAGAAACTGACGTCGAGCAACTTGTCGACCTAGAAGCCGTTATTCGCGATTATTGCGAACAAACGGCCCGTTTCCAGTTAAAGATGCGCGTTGAATTTAGCGCAACAGGAAAACTGGAACAACTGGTCAAAATCAACGTTAAGGCGCTACAGCAAATCTTGTTGCAGCTGCTAGAGAATGCCCGAGTGCATGGTTTTAGTAATGATAGCGACACCCAGCCGTTTGCCGCTGTTCGTTTAGAGATCACTGACAATAAAATATTTATTCGAGTCAAAGACGAAGGCGTCGGTATGAGTAATGAGGTCCTAAACCGGATCTTTGAGCCCTTTTACACCACAGCTCGCCAACATGGTCATGCCGGGCTTGGACTTTCCGTCACCTATAATCTCGTCAAAAAACATTTAGAAGGTGACTTAAAAGTCAATTCCAAAGCCGGAAATGGCACAACGTTTACCATCTTGTTGGCAAACAAAACGTTGGCACAAACCGCCTAACCAACTTGTGCCCTCATAGCATACTTAACGAGTGACAAAGCCTCCGTTAACAAACAAGGTTTGTCCAGTCGTCCAGCGTGATTGCTCCGATGCAAGATAAAGCACCGCTGGGGTAATATCGTCTACTTGCCCTAGTCGCTTCATTACACTTGCAGACTGCAAATAATTAACGGTTTGCTCGTTTTCTTCGCCATGGAAAAAGTCAGTGTCAATTGGACCTGGTGCGATGGTATTGACGGTCACACCTCGATGTCCGATTTCCTTTGCCAACGCACGAGTGAAATGCTCAAGTGGTGCTTTTGAGCCAGCATAGAGCGCATAATTTCCAGTAAATGCTGCCAGCAGCGAAGTGCCCATATTAATGATCCGACCATTATCACGAATATGTTTAGCGGCTTCTTGCATCACAAAAAATGCCCCTTTACAGTTGATCCCAAATAGCCTGTCAAAATCTTCCTCGCTATATTCAACAAACGGTTTTTTGCTGATAGTACCGGCATTATTGATAACGATATCTACGCCGCCAAACTCACTAATAATATGCTCAAATATATTCATTACCTGCGCTTTATTGCTGACATCTCCGTGTACTAGCGTCGTTCTAACACCCAGCGCTTCAACTTCCTTCTGGGTTTCAAGTGCTTGTGGTTTAGAATGCGCACTATGATAGTGAATGACAAGATCAGCGCCTTGCTTTGCCAGCGCAATGGCAAAATCCTTCCCCATATTTTTGGCTGACCCTGTGATAAACGCAACCTTACCTGTTAATTGCTTAGACATACCTATTTCTCCTACCTGAAATATTCAATCGACTTTTAGTGTAGCTAGGTGAAGGTGATACAGGTATAGTGATTTTAGTCATTTACTAATTGCATTTTTTACATCCGCTATGAAATCGATTACTGAAGAAGATTTGTTTGTTCTTACCGTTGAATCTGGCAGCCTCAAATCTGCGGCTGAAGTGATAGGTACCGATCCCTCCTCGGTAAGCCGAAAGCTCGCAAACTTAGAAAGTCGATTAGGAGTAAAACTTTTACAGCGCTCCACCAAGCAAACGGCCGCAACCGAAGTTGGTCTTGAGTACTATAAAGGCGTAAAGCAATTACTAGATGAAAAAAGGGAATTAGAAGAATCGATTTCAGGCACCTCAGCAGTGCCTTCTGGGACATTGAGGGTTGCAGCTCCACACGACTTCGCTGAGCGCTTCATTGCTCCTGTGGTACAAACCATGATAACTACCTATCCAGACCTCAATATCGAGTTACTGCTCGGCAGTCATTTTGAAGATCTCAAGGCTAAACAAATCGATATTGCAATTAGGATTGGCAAACTGGATGATTCCTCCTTGATTTGCCGACAACTAGGCCATGTACCACGGGTCTTGGTGGCCTCTAAATCGTATATTGAACGCATGGGACAGCCACAACGCTTTAGCGATTTAAGCAAACTGGACTTTATCTTTTACAATAAACCTAAGCTTGGTGATCAGCTCATTCTCGGTAAAGGCCTGCATCGTGAGGCCGTTGCGGTAAGTGGTAAACTCATCGCCAACAGTGTTGCAGTGCTAAAAAATTGGGTAAACGCTGGCCTTGGTGTGCATTACGGGCCGCTATGGGCATTTAAAGATGAATTAGCTATGGGCAGTTGTGTACAGCTACTACCTGAACTACACGATGAAAGTTATCCTATTCACGCACTGTACTTGTCGAAGCAATATACTCCCGCAAAGGTACGGGAGTTTGTTGAGCTATTGACTTCAACCTATCAGCAATACCGCTTCGATTGAATCAAACTAACCAATTTCAAACGAAGTTACCCCGAACACTCGCGTTAATGGCAAATCTGGGCATTCACCGGTGTACATTCTCGCGGTTTCAAAAGAAAGCGACATCTTGTACTTTTGTGCAAGCGCAACAGCAGCTGCATTTACTTCTGGCACATCCAAATAAATGGCCTCAGTTGCTGATACCTTGGACCTAAGCGCTAAGAAGAGTGTCTCTGCAAGTTCTACGTTATCAGCGTAAAGAGGTCCTATTTTATAGCCGACGTGACAAGGGCGGATCACACCAATGGCTACAAGAGTGTCATCCTGTTTAATGCCTAAAGCGTGGCAGTTTGGCTGGTTAATCCAAGCATCAACAAAGGCTACTCTTTTGGCTGGGAAAAACGCACTGTCGTACGCAATGACCTTTTCTATTGGTAATCTTTCAAGTGCCACTAAGTTTGTGCTATCTGGCGCTTCGCCACCGCCCACACCTTCGTAGCGAATATTGCGATAGGCGAGCTTAAAACCCGATTTTTTGTAATTCTCTTGCTGCGCGACCACTCCATCCAGTGCGACGTTACAACCAGCTAAATATTGAAGTCCAGCTTGCCAAATCTGCATCCCATAACCCTGACCTCGATACTCACACTTAACGATATAAAAGCCTAAAAAACCAAATGAATCATCGTACTTAACCACCGAAATCGAAGCGATAGGTTCATCGCCTAGATAGCCAATTAAAAAGCCATTTGGATCGGCTTGATAGTAGCACTTAGCGTCGCTAAGCCCAGGGTTCCACCCTTCTTGCAGAGCCCACTTTGCTGCAATTTCTAATTCAGTTAGATCCATTACTTTTATTTTAAATGTTCTATTTTCCATGGCGTATCTACTTTTCTCACCTGATGTAGTTTGTATTATAGCGGACAATCCAGCACTGCAATGGCCCTATCATAAGCATGATAAGCTACAAATTTGGAGAAAATATAAAGGACAGGCACACTAACACCCGAACAATTATTATCACTAATTGATTTTCCACACGCATCGCTATATGGTGTGCACCAAATATAAGCCTAACGTATTAATTACCAAAAAAAATAAACCATAAAAAGGAGTTGTTTTATGGCCCTCTACATTAAAGATTCGGCGCTCGCATGCCCTGCGACAAAAGTGTTACAAGCGACTGATTTTTACAAGCCATTCCCGAGTAGCCAAGATGTCGCGTTTAATGACAATCAGCTCTTACCAATAGGACTACTTGCCTATTCAAAGTTAGACGCAAACAGTGATGACAATGTACTTATCGCATTACCGATTTCTATGGAGATTTTTGATGGCGACGTTCCTTATATCTCCTACTCACTGACAGACAATGGGTGGCAAGTTGACGCTCACAATGTTGACAACCTAAGTGAAGAGAAGGAGGATTTTGAAGATTATAGTGAATACTATCAGCAAGCAGCCAGCTTCTACGCCAAACATCAACGACTTAACTACTCTCTTGACGAAAATGATGAAAGCGTTCCGTTATTTGAATTCGGTGGCCAACCCATACTCGGTTGCAATTGGGACGCCTATTTGTGGGATGAAGAAGGTGACGATGAAACGCGCTATTTTGACGCTATGGATGAGCAAAGTGGCGAGAATTACAGCCACTACTCCACTCGCGAAATTGGCTTTTTTGATGAAGAGCATAACGTAGATTTTGCGTACCTTGGCACCTTCTGCTTCTCCACTTATTTTGAGGGCGGTGGCGAAGGGATTGTTTTTTATAGTGCTAAACACAAGAGAGTATTGGTTATCGCCGAGTTTTCTTAAGTTCAATTAAATTCTCTCAAGGCACGATAACGGAAGTCGCCGTGCCTTTTCATTCTGTGTTGGGTCAGGTCAACAACAACCCTAAGCAAACTTTAAGTGAACCGACACACCCGTTTCGCCACTTTCAATCATCACCTCTACAGAAAACTTCTCACAAAGACGCTTTACTAGCGATAAGCCAATGCCAGTACCTAAACTATTAGGACCCCGCATGCCAGACTCAAAGGCTTGCTCGTTTGCCGTAAAGATCTCTGGTAACCCTTGACCATTATCCGCAATCGTTAGTGTATTATCTCTGTAACGAATATGAATTTGCTCACCTTGGCTATGATGTACCGCGTTCTGTAACAGATTTTGCACTACCAATCTTAGCTCCTGCGCGGCCATGGGAACAAATACATTGCCAGGTAAGTCAATACTTAGGACTTTATGCTCAAACAGCGCTTGGTTATTAATAATGCAAGCTTCAATCACGGATTGTAAATTAGTCTGCTCCGGTGTATCGGCTTTTTCCCGGGCAAGGGCAAGTAGCGCTTCTAATGTTAGCTGCATCTGCTGGTCAGATTCCGCTATCCTTGCCACCAGCTCTTGCTGTTTACTGTTTAACTCAGTGTGGTTGAGTAAACTAACCGCCCCTTGGGAAATGGTGACAGGTGTTCTCAATTCATGGGAAATATCTCTGGTAAATTGGCGTTCACGCTCAACGAATGCTCGAATGCGAGCAAGGGCTGATTCTAGCGTTTGTGCGAATTTACCAATTTCATTTTGCGAAAACTGAGATGCAAAATTGGTCGGTAGGTTTTCAACGGGACTCGCCTCTACAATAACCATAAGCTCATCCAAAGGTTTAAGTAATTTTTTTGCCAGCTTGACCGTACCGAGCGCTAGCAATAGCGCTATTACTAATCCAATCACCAATAAGGTCAGTGAAAAACCAAGCATCAAGCCTCGAAGTTCGCGCACCACAAGATGGCCACTTACTTCAGCAAGCAATAAACCTTGTCCACGGTCATCCTTGTTTAGAAAGGCGATATGATAATGTTTACCCGCCTCAGCGCTAAACTCTTTACGGTTTGGTTCCTCAGCGAGTAGCGTTCTTACCACCGCGGGTAAAGTGTCGGTTGTAGGATGAAATGTGACGAAGTCAAAATGTGCTTTTGGTGTCTCGTTATTGACGATTTGAAGCGCTATCTGCTTTCTTTCATCCTCTAAAATTTGATAAAAAAAACTGTCTTCTATGATGTAGCTAAAAAGCAAAGTGATCAGTGAAAATAATACACTGAGCAACACGACGATAGAGACAAAATAAGTGATGATGCGGTTTCTTAGTTGTTTTGTTTTCATTTTTCTCAGTTGCAATTTCAGCTATAAATCCAGCACTAAGCCAACGCTGTGAATGGTTTTAATAATGGCAGTTGGAAATGGCTTATCTACCGCTTTACGTAATTGGTAGATGTGTGACCGTAAAGAGTCCGAGTCAGTGCCCTCCTCGCCCCAAATACGCTCAACGAGCTCACTCTTTGATACCGCTCGAGGGTAACTTTCCATCAAAATTTTAAGAATATTGAACAATATGGGCGGTAGCACGAGTACAGTTTCACCTCGTGTTACCGTTTGATTTTGATAGTTGAGCGTAACCTGTTTATCTGCGTCCCCTACAATTAGTGTTCTTGCAGCAGGAGTGGGATTTAATCGGCAAGTTAATGCGCTGACTCGAGCAGCTAGCTCCTCTAGCGAGAAAGGTTTGGTGAGATAATCATCCGCACCCTGCGCAAATCCTGCTAATTTATCGTCCAAAGTATCTCGAGCAGTTAACATGATGATGGGAATATGCCTGTCGGCTTGAAGTCTTAATCGCTGACAGACCTCAAGTCCTTCAATATCTGGCAGCATAATATCCAAAATAATACAGTCAAAATATTGCGTTAAAGCAAGCTCACAACCCTGCTCTCCCGTATAGGCAAAGTCCAAACTATGTCCCTGCATATCGAAGTAATCAGCTATATTACTTGCAATCGCGGGGTTGTCCTCAATCACTAAAATATTGAGTTGTGAGCTTGTTTTCATTAATACCAGCCTTGTAGTTTTTTATAGTAGCCTTCAGGCAAGATATGCTCACCTTCTACGACCACGTGATGTTTTTTAACACTCGCGATGGCATCGAATAATGCTTCATTTTCACGCTCGCTGGCGTATTCATCGTCATCTGCCGAGACCAACCACACCTTAGGAGAGTCAACGGCAGTCGCAAAGTTTTTAATCGCCACTCGAGCCACCGCGTTAGTCAGGTAAGGCGGAACAATTGATAACACATTATCTACTCGTTTATCCAGTGCAGCTAAAATTAAACTGATTTGACCTCCCATGCTGTATCCTGCAACGCTGATTTGGTTTTGATCAAATTGCGGTTGGGTTGCAATCCAATCAATCAGAACCCTGTGATCCTTTACAGAATCAATAACCATGTTTTCGTATGGTTCACGTTTTCCCCACCAATCTATATCACGCATAACATCAATCAGGTTATAGTCTGGGTTTTTACGTTTACCGTGGTTTCTCGAATCAATAGCAATAACAGCATAACCTTTTGCCAGCGCCATTTTGGTAAGTTCATCCGTTTGCTCGTATGTGTCGCGTCCTTTAAAGCTCTCTTGTATCCAGCGCACGTCACTTCGACCCATACCGTGGACACCCACCATAACTGGAATTGGTGTAGTCGCGTCATAATTACTTGGATAGAGAATATGCCCATTGACTTTATCACCATCAAACGTTTTGTACTCAAGCGCAAGGTGATTAGCTTTTAATGGCGATAGCTTTACCTCCACCGCTTTTTGCTCATAGCTATATATTTGCGTTAATTCCTCTATAGTAACGCTATATGGCTTTAATCCAAATACTGCGTACCAAACAGCGGCAACGCCTGCAATAATTCCAGTAACTACTAACATTGTTTTTCTCCAGCTTTGCTTAACCATAAACTTTCTCCTTTAGTGCTATCAGATTCTCAGCCGTACCGTGCTTTTTTAGCGCTGTTTCTAAAGTGGATTTTGCGCTAGACATATCATTTAGTTTGAGCTGTGCATTTACTAGCGCTTCGTACAGCATAGGGTGATCAATATCTGTAAGGGTTAATTGCATCAACTCAACGGCCACTGCGAGTTGATGAGCAGTTTGCGCATGCTGCGCTTGATATAAACCAGAGATCCCGAGCAACATAGGGTCAAACGATGACTTATCCGCTAAATAACGCGCCTTCGCTTTGCTGCTATCGGAAAAGAACTGCTCTACCAATAAAATACTTTCATCGTCTTTGAAACGCGGTAACTCGCTTACCGTAAGACCAAGTGCTGCAACCATCGTTTTAGCGGTATCTACCGTAGAAAAAGGGTTTTGCCCTGTGATCAATTGACCGTCAATACTTACCTGATTCAACATCAACCCGTCTTGCACAAACGATGCACCACGTTCAATGAGTTTATCTTCAAGTAGGAATGGAAACTGTTTGGTCCATTTTTTACCAAACGCTGCTTCTTCTTCGTTAGTAAAACCATTTACTCGCTTACCAGCGACTAAATACTCTCCATTTTCAAGCTTTACATCCACCAATGCCGCTGGACCATGGCACACCGCGCCAATTACACCGTTTTTAACGTAGATATCGCGAATAATTGCCTGTAATGGCTTGGAGTCATGCAAGTCGAACATCGGGCCTTTGCCCCCAACCACAAACACAGCATCGAATTGCGCGGGCTTTAACTCACGCAGTCTTTTAGTGTTTTTAAGCTGCGCCATCGCTGTCGTATCGTTACTGTATGCTTGATTGTAGGATTTGTTCTTATCGAACTTATCAGCCAATGGTTCACCGCCCTTTGGCGAGGCTAAGGTGACTTTTACGCCATTTTGTTTGAACACGGCATATGCTTTACTGAGCTCGTCAAATTCAAATCCAGGTTTGCTTAAGGTGCCATCAGCCCCCATTTCGCCATAACTACTGAGCACCATGAGCACATGAGGTGTGTTTTTATCTTGTGCAACCGCATTGATTGAAGTTGCTGACAACGCAGCAACGAGAGATAAGGTTAATAGTGATTTGTTCATCATCCTGTCCTCGGGCCTGTTGACCCTTGTGTTGTTTTGTTACAGACACTTTATGCGGACAGGTGTGAAGTGGATGTGAAGTCAATTCACATTATACCAATTGAATTAATTCTCTAATCAATTTGAAGAATGAAATAGCTCATTTACTTAATACATTTGGTATTATTCAAAAGTGAAAAACAGTTAATTATGATGTTAAAGGCTTTGGAAACTTTGCTCTTACGTCGTCTATTAAGCGCTTGCGTGAGCTACGTTCACGCTCATGAGGCGCGAATAAGGCACTGGCCTCATCCAATAAATCGACCACTTGGTGAAGGTTGGTTAGTTCATCTGGGCTCAAGCGTTCATCTCGTGCCAAATACTCATTGATGATAACGATAGCGGCTTCTTTATTTGCAATATCTTCAGGTAAACCCGTTTTAGTACAAAGTCCGTAAATACCGCCAAGGAAGTGTTGCCATTCACTTTCTAAGTGAGCGTCTATGTTTTGATCCAGTTTTGCATCTCGCGGATTAAAGCCTTGCGCTTTTAATCTATGCAGTTGGTTTTTATAACGTTTACTAAAGAGTGCAAAGGCTTGTGCTTCATCCGTTACTTGCGACACAGCACCAAGCCACACTAAAGTGCCTTGCGGATAAAATTCTAGGCAGCTTTCATCACTGTGCTCGCCAAAGAAAGAGTCACATTCAAGCTTTAATGCTAACTTATAGGCGGCTTTTGGCATCAAACGCTTTTCAATTAGCATAGCCAATTCAAGATGGGATAACTGCGACTCGCGTAGCAAAGTCTCTTTGGTAATAAAATGCGTCTGCAGATAGGTAAGTAGCTCCATTGATTATTCCTTTGAATTAGTTAGCTTTATTTTTGCCGTGAGCGCAGTCGCGATGATAATCAAGCCAAGCAAGTTAATGTTTACGGCTATGGTTTCTAGGTTCAACTGAACCGTTAATAGCAGCCCTGATGAAAATTGGATTAGCGTATCATCAACGACTACGCCAATGGACATAAGCGCGCCGAGCACCGCAGCCCAGCTTAAGGCCCTGAGTTGCTTTTGATATAACTTAAACGCAACCATCAAGCATAAAAAGCTTGCTGTAAAGTCGAGGATTAACGTCAATTCCGGATGGTTAAATACACCCAGTACTGACAATACCACCCCTGCAAAGCCAGCTGCAGCTACTAAGAAAGTCGTGATTTTTGAACTGATTATGTGATGAGAGAACATTGCTTTATTATTGTTAGTTAGGTTAGCAGCAGTATAACCGCTAACCCTTTGCGTAAAAAATATTATTGTACCTTTTTCACCATTTCTTCAATATATTTGATGGCAATAAATGGATCTGTTTCATCAAACAGGTGAGACGCATATTTCATGGTAATGGGCGTAACATTATCGCCAATTTCTTGCAGCTTTATTTGGGAGTCTTTTGAAGTTTGAGTATAAACATCAACATCGGCATAGCTCATACCAGTAGAGCGAATAGAAACATGAGGGATCCCACGCGACAGTATCGTAACTGGCATTTTTCGGTTGATATTGTACATCTCTGTATGGGCAGAAGCTTCTTCCAAATCTTCTAATGAATGAGTATCTCGCTCCCAGTTGATGATCCAATCCATAATCTTCCATGCTTCTTTGGACATCTTACTTTTCATATTGTGATACCAAGACTCATGAGCGATATCAATAAGTACCATCCCTTTCACTTTTTCAGGGTTTCGGTTGGCATAGGCTCTTGCAACAAAACCACCAAAAGAGTGAGGTACAAGTACCAAATTATCCATTTTAGTGGCTTGAGTGAATGCCTCAAGCTCTTGTGTAAGCTCCAACATAGTCCGTACTCGAGGCTTCGCAAAAGTGCTTTTTCCGGTGCCCGCTCTATCATAAAAACATAAGCGATAGCCTTTTGGATTTATGTTATGAATGGTGTTTTTGTAGGTTTCATGAGCATCAAGGCCCATTCCAGCAAGTAAAAGTGCCGTTGTTTCTCCCTCTCCTTTGCAAGCATAGGCAAGTTTATTGCCGTTTATTTCCACATATTGATAATCGTGTTCATGAACTGATTGGTTGGCGCTGGCCACTGAACTGTAAGCGACGAGTCCGAGTACTGCTGATGTTATTGTTTTCATTGTCCTTTCTCATTTTTAAGTTTTCCCAATAACATACTAAATTAGTTTACTCGATAAACGCAATAAAGTTTCAGAAACTTCTGAAACTTTATTAATTCAACGTATAAATGAAATAAGCTACATAACCCATAAACAAGATACCACCTTCTCGACGACTAAGCTTAACGTCAAAAATAAGCAAAGGCACACCAAGCAAAGCGATATAAATAATCTTGATTGTCATCGATGCAAATCTTGCGCTTTGATGGAATGTTAGCTTACAAAACCCGAGAGTAGAATTTACTACTCCTTGTTTACACTCACTTAATTCCCGTTATAGCGCAACTAAACTGAGGGTAAGATTTGTCACTCTTGACGAGCAAAATAACTCATTAGACTGAGACTTTCTATTTGTGTCTAATGCGCGAAAATTAATGAGACCTATCACTCAGTGAGTAGCCGCCATTGATGGCGCACTGCAGGCTGAACTCTAACTTACGTTAAGGAACTTGAATGACCAAATTTACCTCTTCTGAGCAAGCACGTGAATGCTACAACGTGCGCCACTGGAGCCAAGGCTTCTTTGGTATTAATGATCAGGGAGAGGTTACTGCGATGCCGAACCAACAGCAGCCACAGCACGCCGTAACTCTGACAAACATTGCACAACAAATTAAATCTGAGGGTTATACCCTACCTGCGCTAGTGCGTTTTCCACAAATTCTAGAACAGCGCGTACATAATATTGTTGGTGCGTTTAATCAGGCGATTACTGATTACAGCTACCCAGAAGATTATTTATTGGTTTACCCAATTAAAGTAAACCAACAAAAAGAAGTCATTGAGGGGCTTATCGCAAGCCAAGCGGCCAGCGATAAAAAACAGCTTGGTTTAGAAGCTGGCAGTAAAGCTGAGTTACTTACCGTATTGGCGCTCAGTGAAAAAACCAGCGCAGTGATCGTGTGCAATGGCTACAAAGACAGAGAATACGTCCGTCTTGCGCTTATCGGTGAAAAACTAGGCCATCAGGTTTATATCGTTTTAGAAAAGCGTTCTGAGCTCGACATCGTGATGGCAGAAGCCAAAGCACTCAACGTTAAACCTCGTTTAGGCTTACGCGTACGTTTGGCATCACAAGGTAAAGGAAAATGGCAAGCAAGCGGCGGCGAAAAGTCCAAATTTGGTCTGTCTGCATCGCAAGTCCTTACGGTTGTTAACCAATTAAAGCAAGCTGACATGCTAGACGCGCTGCAACTGGTGCACTTTCACTTAGGCTCGCAAATGGCCAATATTCGTGATGTGCGCGTTGGTGTGGGTGAAGCCGCTAGATTCTACTGCGAATTACGCCGTTTAGGTGCAAACCTGTTGAATTTAGACGTAGGTGGCGGACTTGCAGTGGATTACGATGGAACGCGTAGCCAGTCGTCCAACTCGATGAACTACAGCTTAGCTGAATATGCAAACAACATCGTTTACACCGTAGGCGATACCTGTAAGCAATACAATCAGCCAATGCCAAAGATCATCTCTGAGTCGGGTCGTGCGCTAACGGCGCATCACGCGGTATTAATCACCGATGTGATTGGCACCGAAAGCTATCAAGTAGAAGAGATAACTGCACCAGTAAGTGACGCCCCAAGACTGCTACACAATATGTGGACGTCTTGGCAGGCGCTCAACGAGCAGAGTGATGACCGCGCGTTGATTGAAATTTTTCATGATACGCAGGGCGACTTGGCAGAAGTACACAGCCAATTTGCGATGGGCCTATTAAGCCTTGAGCAAAGAGCATGGGCGGAGCAAGTAAACTTGCGTGTATGTTATGAGCTGAACAAGCGTATGGACAACAAAAACCGTTTCCATCGCCCAATTATTGACGAACTCAGTGCTAAGCTTGCGGATAAATTCTTTGTGAATTTCTCGCTATTTCAATCTTTGCCAGACGCTTGGGGTATTGAACAGGTATTCCCTGTCCTGCCACTCAGCGGGCTAACAGAGGCACCAAAGCGCCGCGCGGTATTGCTGGATATTACCTGTGATTCTGACGGTACGGTGGAGCATTATGTGGATGGCCAAGGTATTGAAGCCACCCTGCCAGTACCAGAGTTTTGCAAAGATAAACCCTATTTATTGGGATTTTTCTTGGTGGGTGCATACCAAGAGATTTTAGGTGACATGCACAACCTATTTGGCGACACCCACACCGTTGTAGCCACATTAGATGACCAGGGCGAATTGTCGCTTGGTAATGTGGATGCGGGTGACACCGTTGCCGATATGATGCGTTATGTACACCTTGATGTTGAACAATTTAAGCGTAACTTTGCCAACCTAGTTGAAAGCAAACTACCGCTTGAAGAACGAGCTACCTGCCTAGCAGAGCTTGAAACCGGCCTTGACGGCTATACTTATTTGGAAGATTTTTAACCCATGAGCCACTTATTCGATCACACTGATCATTCTCTGTACTCCAACGGCATGACGTTTTTACGTCAGCCAATGGTACGCAATATCACAGATATTGATGCAGACGTTGTGGTACTTGGCTTGCCATTTGACTTGGCAACCTCTGGACGCCCAGGCGCACGCTTGGGTCCAGATGCAATCCGTCGCGCATCCGTGCACTTAGCTTGGGAAAGTAAAAAATACCCTTGGTCATTTGCATTGTGGGACAAAATTAAACTTCAGGACGCTGGCGATTTCACTTACCCAGTTGGCGATCCTGAGTATTTCACTGCGCAACTCGAGCTAGCTGCTCTGCAAATTTTGCAGCAAGGCAAAACGCTATTAAGCCTAGGCGGCGATCACTTTGTGACCCTGCCACTGCTGCGTGCTCACCAGCAAATTCACGGTAAAATGGCGCTTGTACATTTTGATGCGCACACAGACACGTACAGCCACGGCTCACGCTATGATCACGGTACCATGTTCTATCATGCTCCGATTGAAGGCCTAATAAGCCCAGAGCACTCAATGCAAATTGGCATTAGAACCGAGTACACAGAGCAAGGCCACGAGTTTGGCGTGATTGACGCTATGGCAGCAAACGACTTAAGTGCCGAAGAAATAGCAGCACAAATCAAAGCACGCGTTGGCGACTTGCCGGTGTACTTAACCTTTGATATCGACTGTCTAGACCCAGCATTCGCACCAGGCACCGGCACCCCAGTTTGCGGCGGTCTAACCAGCGACAAAGTGCTGAAGATTTTAAGAGCATTGCAAGGGCTAAACATGATAGGCATGGACGTAGTAGAAGTCTCCCCTTCCTACGACCAAAGCGAGCTCACTGCAATCGCCGCCGCCACCATTGCACACGAACTACTGCACCTGTGGGCTGTAAAGCATAAATAACCAGATGCAAGTTTGACTAAGCCACCTTAACAAGGTGGCTTTTTTGTTTGGGGTTTACTGTAAAGTCGTAGAAGATCTCACATGCAACTTATTCTCCTTCGTCACACCTGAAAAGCATACTTCTCGGCGGGTGAACCGCCTCCCACAAAACTATTTGCACTGTGGATTAGAAGAGATGCTACGCTGATAGTTTTTGCAATACCTGCAAGCAGCTTAATCACTAAAACCGTAGAAGCTCATACAAGCAACTTATCCCCTTCATCACACCCGAAAAGCGTAAGCCGATATGCAATGTGCCGACAGGATGTCGGCTAAGTCTTGTCTGGCATCATGGACGTGCCTTACAAGACGGTTGCACTATATCGACTTAGGATTTGAGGATTAAGTGTGATGTTGGGGCGACGTTTTCTTGGTTC
>NZ_MBQA01000223.1:0-719 GCF_001709235.1 Pseudoalteromonas sp. BMB | reverse complement strand
ACTTTATCGTTACACGGGGCAACATGATATCTGTTTGGGTAGTCCGATAGCGAACCGTCACTATGGTGAAACGGAAGGGCTGATAGGGATGTTTGTGAACACCTTGGCGCTACGGAATCAGGTGGATGGTGAGCAAGGGTTTGATGCGTTGTTGGCACAGGTAAAGGAGACGTGTTTACAAGCGTATGCACATCAGGATACGCCGTTTGAGAAGGTGGTAGATGCAGTGCAGCCGGATAGGAATACGGGGATAAGTCCGTTGTTCCAGGTGATGTTTGTGTTGCAGAACACTCCACAGGAAGAGGCGGGCGCGCACATTAGGTCATATCCATTAGGGGCAGAGAGCAGTAAATTTGATATCACCCTGACTTTCACAGAAAGTGCGGATGGGTTGTCGGGCGCACTACAATATAAAACTGCGCTCTATGAGGCGAGTACGATAGCGAGAATGGCGGAGCACTTCAGTGGGTTTTGTGAAGCAATAGTACGAGCGCCGAGCCAGCGAGTGAATGAAGTTGAGTTTATTAGTGCGGCGGAGAAGCAACGGTTATTGGTGGAGTTTAACCAGACGGCGGCGAGTTATCCGCAGGATAAATGTATCCATGAGTTGTTTATGGAGCAGGTGGCGGCCCATCCAGATAAGATTGCGGTGGTTTATGAAGGGCAACAATTAACATATCAAGCGTTATACGAGCAAAGTCATGCCCTAGCGGTATACC
>NZ_MBQA01000222.1:0-4284 GCF_001709235.1 Pseudoalteromonas sp. BMB | reverse complement strand
AGCACAACTTAGTTTTTTCCTTGTCTAGCCAGCAAGATTTAGGGAAAACAAGGCGAATTTACGCACCAATAGCTGGCTATTGGAAGTGAATTCAACGCAGTTAGCGCTATAACTGGCTGCTAGAAAGGCATTAATCATCCGCAGCTCAGGTTACTTAGATTAAGTATGTTAGAAAGACAAAAAGGAGGGAGTTAAACGACCTCACAGCGACTACAGCATAGGTTTTACATCAGCCGTGGTCGAGAGCAAATTGAAAAGGCCAATGAAAAAATCACTGGCCTCTAAAAACCCATCAACTCATTTTAGGATGGAATATTTTTGTTTGATTTAGAACTTAGGCCCACCGCCACCGAACATGCCCGGCGGCATCATGCCTTTCATGTTCTTCATCATTTTCATCATGCCGCCTTTGCCTTTCATCTTCTTCATCATCTTCTGCATTTGGGTAAATTGCTTCAGCAACTTATTAATGTCTTGTACTTGCGTACCAGAACCCGCAGCGATACGCTTTTTACGCGAGCCTTTGATGATTTCAGGACGTGCACGCTCTTTTGGAGTCATTGAGCTTATGATGGCTTCCATTTGGTTAAAGGTCTTATCATTTACTTGACCTTTTACTGCATCTGGCAAGTTCGACATACCAGGCAGCTTTTCCATCATCGACATCATGCCGCCCATGTTTTTCATCTGGCGCAGCTGCTCAGCAAAATCTTCCAGTGTAAAACCGTCGCCTTTAAAGACTTTCTCAGCCACTTTTTGGGCTTTGTCTTTATCGACTTTCATTTCGACTTCTTCAATAAGCGACAGTACGTCGCCCATACCTAGAATTCGAGATGCAACACGGTCAGGGTGGAATGGCTCTAAGGCATCGGTTCTTTCACCCACACCGATAAACTTAATGGGTTTACCTGTAATATGACGAATAGACAACGCCGCACCGCCACGCGCATCACCATCCGTCTTGGTTAAGATAACACCGCTGAGTGGCAGCGCTTCATCAAACGCTTTTGCTGTATTTGCAGCATCCTGACCTGTCATTGAGTCAACAACAAATAAGGTTTCAATCGGATTAATCGCCGCGTGTAAATCTTTGATTTCGTCCATCATGTCTGCATCTACGTGCAAACGACCTGCGGTATCCACAAGTACCACATCAATGAACTTTTTCTTCGCGTGAGAAATAGCACCCGTTGCGATATCTACCGGCTTTTGTGAAATATCACTGGGGAAGAACTCGACGTCAACCTCTGCTGCTAACGTTTCAAGCTGTTTGATAGCCGCAGGACGATAAACGTCAGCACTCACCACCAACACAGATTTCTTTTTGCGCTCTTTAAGGAATTTAGCCAGCTTACCAACACTGGTGGTTTTACCCGCACCTTGAAGACCTGCCATCATCACGACAGCTGGCGGCTGCGCGTTTAGGTTAAGCTCTTCGTTGGCCTCACCCATCGACTTTTCAAGTTCTTCACGAACAATCTTGATGAAAACCTGGCCTGGGCTCAGACTCTTTGTGACTTCTACACCAACCGCGCGTTCTTTTACTTGTTTTACAAAGTCGCGCACAACTGGCAAGGCAACGTCAGCCTCAAGCAATGCCATGCGTACTTCACGGAGTGTTTCTTTAATATTGTCTTCAGTTAGTCGGCCACGGCCACTGATGTTTTTAAGCGTTTTTCCTAAACGCTCTTGGAGGTTTTCAAACATGTATCGGTTCCAAAATCTCGAAATTGTCGGGCATTATACTGATATGCGAGCCACTAATACAGTATTCAAGCCGATTGTTCTGCTTTTTACGCTTTCGCTGAACGAAAATAAGAATAAGTTAACGGATTGAGATAAAACCCTATGCAAGTGGATAGGCTTTAAATACAATAGCTAAAAAAGGAAAGCAAAAATTAGGCACTTATTTTTATGTTGATTATTAGCTTGTCATTAATCGCCTGTCTCTTTTACATCATGGCCACCAGCCATGTTTTATCGCGCTTATTTGACAAACAAGGTCCAGATCAAAAGAAAACCTTAATATTAAGCACCGTCGCCATTTTAACTCATATGCTAGTATTGGTGAATTCAGTGTTTACGCATCAAGGACAAGATCTCAGTACCGTCAACGTTGCCTTGTTAACCTGTTGGGTTATCGTTGTTTCTGTAACGACCGTATCTTTACGCTTCCCTGCAACATTATTGCTACCCGTGGTGTATGGCTTCGCGGCTATTTTGTTATTAGCAAGCCTATTTATTCCACACCACATTATTATGCATACGATAAATATAGATGTTGGCCTCGTTGTACATATTTCACTTTCTTTGTTGGCTTACTGCGTACTTATCATCGCCACCCTCTACGCCATTCAATTTATGTTTATTGATAAACGTCTAAAACAGCGGGATTTGGCGATTATGACCAGCCATCTACCGCCACTTATGCAAGTGGAAAGGCAGCTTTATCAACTGTTATTTGTAGGCACAGGTTTATTAACGCTGGCATTGGCATCCGGCTTTTACTTTTTAGACGGTATGTTCGCCAAAGAGACTATTCACAAAACCATTTTATCTATCGTTGCATGGCTTATTTATGTCGTCGTCGCCTTTGGGCATAAGCAGTTCGGCTGGCGCGGTAAGTCTGTAGTGATTTCAATCATAGCGGCTTCTGGCATCGTAACTTTAGGTTACTTTGGCAGTCGCTTTATACAAGAAGTGATTTTAGGCAGGTTTTAAACTTTAACTTGACTATCGTAACTCACTAACGCTTAATACTCTTTCGTAAGTAAAAAAGGGATCCACTGTTGGAAGACATATCGACCAGCGCCTTGTTTATCATACTCGGCGTGCTCATTTTGATGTCGGCTTATTTTTCTAGTTCAGAAACCGGTATCATGTCAATCAACCGTATTCGTCTACGCCATCTTGAAAAAGAGAATCACCGTGGTGCGAAGCGTGTAAGTAACCTCCTTAACCGTCCTGATAGACTGATTGGTCTGATCCTGATCGGAAATAACCTCGTCAATATTGCCGCTGCACAAGTTGCAACCATCATTGGATTACGCCTGTATGGCGATATGGGTATCGCAGTAGCTACTTTTGGCCTCACACTCGTGGTCCTTATCTTCGCTGAAGTTACACCTAAGACTCTCGCAGCTTTATACCCTGAGAAAGTCGCGTTTCCAAGCTCAGTTATCCTAAAAGTGTTGTTGAAGGTCTTGTTTCCTTTGGTTGTTGCGACCAACTGGATCACCAATGGTATGTTACGTTTGGTCGGGATCACACCACAAGAGATTGAAGAGCACAGCCTAAGTAAAGAAGAATTAAAAACCGTGGTAAATGAGTCAAGCGCTATGTTGCCCTCAAACCACCAAAACATGCTCACTTCTATCTTAGACTTAGATCACGTGACCGTAGAAGACATTATGATCCCACGCAGTGAAATCAATGCGATAGATATCAATGACGAGTGGAAAGATATTGCTCGCCAGCTCACGAATGCGCAGCACACCCGAGTGCTACTTTACCGTGACCAAATTGATGATGCGGTTGGTTTTATTCACGCTCGTGATGCGCTACGCCTACTGACAAAAGAGCAGTTTGATAAGCCGTCACTACTGCGTGCGGTAAGAGAGATTTACTATGTACCAGAGAATACCTCGCTCAATACACAGCTGATCAAATTCCAAGAAGCCAAAGAGCGTATTGGTCTTGTTGTTGATGAGTATGGTGACATTCAAGGTCTGGTTACGCTCGAAGATATTCTTGAAGAAGTCGTAGGTGACTTTACCACCACGCAGACGCGCGCGCCGAGCGAAGACGTAAACATGCAGCGAGATGGCTCAGTTATGGTTGACGGCAGTGTAAACGTGCGTGACTTAAATAAAGAAATGAGTTGGGACTTACCTACCGAAGGTCCTAAAACACTCAGCGGCCTGATTGTTGAACACCTTGAAGATATTCCAGATGCGCCTCTTGGCTTAACGATTTCTGGTTATAAGATGGAAGTCATTGAGATCAAAGAAAACATGATCAAGATGGTGAAAATTTCTTCTAATACCAATTAGCTTAATTAAGTGGTCTATTTTGAGGCAAGAAAATCTTGTCGATAACAAGGCAAAAATTTTACTATTTAACCTGAGGTTTGGATAAGGAATGTTCCAACTCATTGTTGCTAAAGCACAACTTAGTTTTCTCCTTGTCTAGCCAGAGAGTTTTAGGGAAAACACCGCTTCCGCGTCCTGCTCTCGCTAAGGTACCTACATCCTGTAGGCAAGGCGAATTTACGCACCAATAGCT
>NZ_MBQA01000221.1:0-1754 GCF_001709235.1 Pseudoalteromonas sp. BMB | reverse complement strand
CTAGGCAAAAGTTGAGCAACAATGAACAAAGCGCACTCAGGTGAACCCAAAGGGCAGCGCTTGACAGGCATTTCTACTGTGTTATCACCTGACTTACATAGAATAACTATGCTACGCAGGCTCTGCCTTGTATAAATACCAGTCAAACTGCTGCAAAAACAAACTTGAAAGATCAACAGGCCCTAGCTACAGAAAGTTGAGCCATTACTGGCAGTGTCGCATTGGTAGCTTGAATGTCACATTAAGTAAGGCAGGAAAACAAAAGGGCGCAATCAAGGCCCTTTTTGCATATATAAAGAGAGGAAGTTGTTAAAGCTTTACATTATTCAAAGCGCATCGAAAGGTCGATGCTTTGTACATGTTTGGTCAGTGCGCCGCTTGAAATAAAATCAACACCGGCTTGTGCGTAGGTCGTCAAAATTTCAATGGTCATATTACCAGAGACTTCCAGCTTAGCTTTACCTTGCGTGATTTCAACCGCTTGTTGAATTTCACTTACGCTGAAGTTGTCCAGCATAATAATATCGCTGCCAGCATCTAAGGCTTGTTGTAGTTCGCCTAGGTTTTCTACTTCAACTTCTACCGGCTTGTCTGGGTGGTTATTACGCGCAGTCGCAACGGCTTTGGCGATACTGCCACAGGCGGCAATGTGATTTTCTTTAATAAGATACGCGTCGAAGAGGCCAATTCTATGATTTTTACCACCGCCACATTTAACGGCGTATTTTTGTAGCGCTCTTAATCCTGGGATGGTTTTACGTGTATCTAGCAGTTTAGTTTGCGTACCGCTCAGCACTTCAACATACTTAGCAGTGGTGGTCGCCGTGCCCGATAGCGTTTGTACAAAGTTAAGCGCCGTGCGCTCTGCGGTTAGAATCGCTCTTGCTGAGCCGCTTGCGGTAAACAAGCGAGTGTTGGCGGCAACAAAATCGCCGTCGTTCACAAGTACGTTGACGCTAACACTTGGGTCGACCTGCTGAAAAACTTCTTCGATTAACGCCTTGCCAACGAACACACAATCTTCCCTTGTGATCACATAGGCATTTGCTTGCTGCGTTTCTGGGATAAGGGCTGCGGTAATATCACCTTCGTTTGGTGTTTGATAATTAAGGTCTTCGTCTAGCGCCTGCTTTACCATTTGGCTGATAAGGTTTTGGTCGATCATAGGTTGTCTTTTCATTTTTTCTGCAATGGCCGAATTTTACGCGCGTTTGCCTAGGAGTACAATTGATGGAAAAGAATTCACGAAATTTGGCGAGGTGGCTTTTATTTCGCGGGGTAAACCCGCTGCTACGTGTATGTGTTGTTTGCTGTGAATTTACGTCGAAACCAATATGTATTTTCGTAGCAGCGACTTTATGTCGCGACGGTATGTTTGAAGTGCAAAGCTTTGTTTGTAGCGAGTGAGTTGATGGCCAAAACGGAGGTCGCGGGGTAAACCCGCTGCTACGTGTATGTATTGCATGCTGTGACTTTATGCCGAAAACCAATATGTGTTTTGTAGCAGCGACTTTATGTCGCGACAGAGTATTTTAAATGCAAAGCCTTGTTTGTAAAGAATGAGTTGACGGCTAAAACGGAGGTCGCGGGGTAAACCCGCTGCTACGTGTATGCGTTGTTTGCTGTGATTTGATGTCGAACGGGTATGTGTTTTCGTAGCAGCGACTTTATGTCGCGATGGTATGTTTGATTTAAAGTGCAAAGCCTTGTTTGAAGGGAGTGAGTTGCCGGCCAAAACGGAGGTCGCGGGGTAA
>NZ_MBQA01000220.1:0-418 GCF_001709235.1 Pseudoalteromonas sp. BMB | reverse complement strand
GTTAATCTAAATGCTTGCTCCGATAATACCACTTGCTGTGCTGTACCATCCTGACTGGGGAATATCGTTCGCAGGTTCTCATGTCGCGCAACAATTTCGTTAAATGCCTGCTCTAACTGCGATACCTCCAGTGCACCATGGATAGACACCGCTTTCGGAATGTTATAATTCGCACTCCCCGGTTCAAGTTGGTCAATAAACCACAATCGCTCCTGCGCGTAGCTCAACGGGAATCCAGTGACTGCGGTACCATCCTCTGTCACTCTCGGAACCGCCACTATTTTGGGTATCTCTTGCTGCGCCGCACTACTAATTAACGCTGCCAATCCCGCCACCGTTGGCCGTTCAAATAGTCCTTTTAATGCCACTTCAACACCGAAGTGACTGCGTACTCTCGACATCAGTTGAGTCGCTAACA
>NZ_MBQA01000219.1:0-561 GCF_001709235.1 Pseudoalteromonas sp. BMB | reverse complement strand
TGCTTGAGCATGACGCTCCGCTTCCTCTGCCTCGTGACTCAGGTCTATTTGAGTTAATCTAAATGCTTGCTCCGACAATACCACTTGCTGTGCTGTACCATCCTGACTGGGGAATATCGTTCGCAGGTTCTCATGTCGCGCAACAATTTCGTTAAATGCCTGCTCTAATTGCGATACCTCCAGTGCACCCCAATCCCGCCACCGTTGGCCGTTCAAATAGTCCTTTTAATGCCACTTCAACACCGAAGTGACTGCGTACTCTCGACATCAGTTGAGTCGCTAACAACGAATGACCACCTAACTCAAAGAAGTTATCTTGGATACCTATCTGCCCTGCATCTAGCCCCAGCACCGTTGACCATATTTCCACCAACTGTTGCTCAGTCTTATCCCTCGGAGCCTGATAAACTTGGCTCGACTCGATACTCACTTCCATTGCAGCTAACGCGCGACGATCTACCTTGCCATTGGGTGTCAGCGGGATGCTGTCCAAAACAACATACGCCGACGGTAACATGTACTCGGGTAACGTAGCTCCTAAGTGCGCTTTCAAGCTGGTGC
>NZ_MBQA01000218.1:0-1735 GCF_001709235.1 Pseudoalteromonas sp. BMB | reverse complement strand
AGGATAACTACTAATTATGAATCTCAATTCACACTATTCATTAGAAAGAGTTGTGAGCTCTAAAGATCAAAAGTATATCGAAGGATTATCGATATACTCTAGGTACACACATCCTGCTCTTAGAACGGAAACTAATACAATTACTTATTGGCTAGATAACTATAACAAAAAGTTTGATGACGAGTTCCATGTCCTTGTTTTTTCAAATAATGAAATAGTTATTGGCTATACTCAACTAACCTATTTTGTTGAAGAAAATATAGTTGTTATTGACTATATATCCATAGATGAAAGATATAGGAAGAACAACACCTTTTTTGAGTTTGCAGATCAGCTTGCCCAGTATATTGAGAGTAAATTTCCCAGCTCAAGCTTTTCCGTTGTAGAGTTAGCTTTGATAGATCAGCCTTATCATCAAAGTGATAATTTTGAGTTGATGAAAAAACTACTAGGCATGATTGGATTTTATGAGTTGGATCTTGATTATTGGCAATTAGAGCTTTCAGCTAGCAATCATGAAAGCAAGGTTCCTGCACATTTGTTTTTAAATCCTAGACCTCTTCATTGTAGTTTAAGGAAAGAAACCGCACTGGATTTACTACACATGCTGTATATTAAACATTACTCAAGGTGGTTTGAAGTATACGAGGAAGATAAAGTTATTTTATACAAGGAAAAAGCTCAAGAGCTTTATAGCACCGCAAAGACGTCTCTCGTTGATGATGTTTATTTTAAAGGTGGAAGTGATAAAGCATATGAAAGTATAGTAAAGACAACAACTGCACAGCCTACTCAACATTTAGGTCTGTCGGTGAAATTGAC
Source organism: Pseudoalteromonas sp. BMB (assembly GCF_001709235.1). NCBI lineage: Bacteria > Pseudomonadati > Pseudomonadota > Gammaproteobacteria > Alteromonadales > Pseudoalteromonadaceae > Pseudoalteromonas > Pseudoalteromonas sp. BMB. The sequence continues at coordinate 913 of NZ_MBQA01000218.1, read as the reverse complement.
TTTTTTATTTTTGGTATTAGCGTTATCTTTAGTGTTTTTTATTAAAAAAGCAGAAATAGATAAAGATGATTTCTTTTACTTTTATGGTTTTCTTTCCGTTAGTTTCGTCTTTTTTCTTTCTTTGTTCTCGTCGCGTGCACTGGAGGTACTAAAAGTTGTATCTAAAACCTTCAGCGACATTTTAAAAGGAAAGCCATAAAGTTACATCCACCTCTTTTTAGTATGTTAACCCTTTGAAAGAAAGGATCTAACTTGGAGAGTTTGGAAGATAGTTTTGGGTTACTTGTACTTCGTAAGAGCAGTGTGGATATGATATGTATCGAATTGCTCTTTTTCTCTAACAAGTTAAAACTGTGTAAAATTGAGTTTATGTAATCAATAGAATAAAGCCAAAGATGTTCGCTTTCTCCATTATAAAAGGTGTGGATCGGAGTTACACTTTCCTTGTACTTGTCTGTAAATATAAATTCATAACTATTACTAGTTTCGTATTCTAAAACTAAAGCTCCACCTTTTTTTGTTACTCGATTAAGCTCTTTAATAGCAAGCTGTGCATCAACATAATTTAGTACCGAACCTACACATATTACAATATCAAATGACTCATCAAAAAAAGGAATGTTTGTCACAGAGCCTACTATTGATTTGTCCTCAAAATTTAATAAATTCTCTGCTATATCTAGATGATAAATAAAATCACCAGATATTCCGTAAGAGTTACCTCCTGAACCCGCCAGCAATACTCTTTCTGATAATTTAACACCATCTTCAATGCTTAAATAATCGTATAAATACTGCTTAATTTTTCTGTAGGTGTGATAGTGCCATTGATCGGAAATATCCCAGATATTCTGAAGCTTATTATACTTATCTCTGACATCACACTCTTCAATCATAATTAGTAGTTATCCTT
>NZ_MBQA01000217.1:0-2883 GCF_001709235.1 Pseudoalteromonas sp. BMB | reverse complement strand
GGTGCTGTGCCGATTTCCCGCGCTGTGGTCTCAGCCGAGGCAAATTGTATCTGTGGTTCCTTAACCTCAGGCATGCTTAATGATTCAAATGAAAAGCTTCTTGCCGCTCGTAAACCAAGTCCTCCAAGGGAAGGTGGACGTGGAGTCGGCGTCGGAATTGGATCCGGCGGAATTGGATCCGGCGTCGGAGTTGGATCCGGTGTCGGAGTCGGATCCGGTGTCGGAGTTGGATCCGGCTCTATCACGACCTTGTTGGTAATACTAAGTGTATGCCTAGCCCACCCACTCCAGCTGCCATCGTTATCCCTAACTCTCACTCTTATCCACTCAGAAGAGTTTGACCCTTCTGATGAGTAAACCCTAATAGAACGTCCACTACCACCAAAGCTCAATCCAGATGACACCTCCCACTGATATTGGGCAATACTTCCATCTGAATCGGATGCATGTGCTTCAACTCTTGTAGACTCTCCCTTGTTGATGCTACTCACTGCACTGATATATACAGTCGGAGGCTTATTTGCAGGCTGGCCTTCCGCTATATTCAATATAAATTGTTTCGTTACCGTATGACCATTAGCCCCTCCTTCTGCTGCCCGTATTGTCACCCGATAACGACCTGAGCTGCTATAACTTGGTACGCCACGTAACAACCCGTTTGAAGAAAATGATAACCCACTTGGGATCGATGTAGGCATCCAGTGACCACTGCCACCAAAACTATTCGACGCCATAGTATTACGCTCGATTGAAAGCGACGGATTCGGTCCTCCTGAGTACTGTAATTCTTCTTCAAAATTAGCACTAAACGTCAGTGATTTACCTTCTGGATCTCTCACGCGAGCGCTTAAGTCTAGCGAAAATGAAACTCCCTCTGTGATATGTTGATCTGGAATATCGCCTACTGGAGGGCGATTTTCAGGAATACCCTCGGCGATATTCAGGTAAAACTGTCTTGTTATCGCGTAGCCATTTGCTCCGCCTTCTTTTGCTTGTACCGTCACCCGATAACGACCGACAGTACCAGCGTTGGGCTTTCCACTCAGTATGCCATTAGAGTTAAATGATAAACCATTTGGGATAGACGCAGCCCCCCACCGGCCATTTGGTCCTATATTAATCACAAAATCTTTTTCAAACTGTGCAGTAAAGGTAAGCGGAGTTCCTTCTGGATCCGTTATTAGTGTCCGTAAGTCTAAGTGAAACGATTTACCTTCAGTCGCGCTATAGTTTTCGTTAACATTTCCTACGGGGGGTCGATTCACCGCCGATACTGAAATTTCAAATGTAACATCTGCAAAGTTACCATAAGGATCGGTTGCACGCATGATAACTTGATGAATACCCACCGGCTTATTGCTCGTGGTCGCAGACAATGTGCCACTTGATGCGTTCCAAGTTGCCCAACTTGGTTTGTTTAAAACCGTATATGTTAGGTTATTATCATCAGGATCTGAAAATAACTGAGCAGGCCGATATGAAAAACTACCATTTTCCATTACCTCAATAACTGGCTCTAACGGTTTAAAAGCCACAGGGGGCTTATTGACCACATCCTTCACAACCAATTTCATGGTTAGCACAGTTCCTAATGGGCTTCTATTGTTTGCACTGTTTGTAGTCGTTGTTGCTTCAAAATCCGGTTTACGTGTTAAATGTATCTCAAACTCATGACTGCCGATATGATTCTTATTCGGCGTTACTACAATTCCTTGATTGTTCGGTAATAGAGACACAAAACTTGGTGCGCCTATCAGTCTAACGTTATCAATTGATGGCAGACCAGTATTTTCTGAGTTGAAATAGTAGTAATTTTGTTCGCCAGCTTTGGCTTCAAACTGAAACCCTTTAATGTCTACCGCAATCTCAATTAAGCCGGGCTCTAAAGCACCTGGTTCATGAATGACCATAAGTAAATTAGCTTTTGCAGACGAGGTAGTATTTATGACAGTACCTGAAACTTTTCCAGAGTTTCCATCTACTTCTATACCTAGTCTCTGAGCAACATTATCTAACTGTCCAGAAGCTATCATTGCTTGCACTTGGTCAAAGCTTTTATAGCTACCATCAGGCGCTGATATTTTACCCTTTTCATACGCGTAAATGAGGCTATAGTTCAGTGAATTAGGGTCTAAGCCATCAACGAGATTGCGAAATACATCTGTGTTTACGCTTTCTGTAACACGTTTTCCGGTTTCTAGATTCCAACTTAGGTTAGCATGCTTTAATTTAACTCCCTTATTTTCTACCGTAAGTTCAAACTCAAATGCCTTTGTCGCATTTATGCCGTCTGAATATGTTCCCTTTATAACGTAAGTACCTGCTCTGGAGTTATCAAATCCGTATAATTTATGTAGCTCGCCACCTAACTCTACTGTATTTAGCAAGTCATAACCCACAACCGGTCCATTATAACTTAGCCCTGAAGTTGAGGTTAAACGTATATCAATAGAATCATTCTCTGGATCCGAAAAATACTCTCTTAGATTAAGAGATTTGTCCCCTTCTGCCACATTAATCCGTGCAGGTAGGAGGCTTTGTGGCGGTTTGTTGTCTTTTACATGTAGGACAAACTCTTCAATTGCATAACCGCCTTTAGGGGAGTTAGAGTCCCCTCTTACTGTGATTTTATAATCGCCTTGTAAATTGTTTGTGGGAATTATTTTTATTTCACGGGTCGCTTTGTTGAAGCTAAGTCCTGGGACATTTCCAGTAACTGAAAGCTGGTAACCCGATTTAGCAACATCTTCGAAAATATTGTTAGGGAGCTTAAAAAGCCAAGCTTCAGTTGGTTTTTTTTGTACCGTCGTTTGTTTAGGTATATCAACATTATGTTTTATCGTATTAGATAATTTAAAAAGCACATCTTTGTTATGTACTTTT
>NZ_MBQA01000216.1:0-394 GCF_001709235.1 Pseudoalteromonas sp. BMB | reverse complement strand
GCAATTGCTGGATTTATGTTGATTGTACTGACACTGGTTGATGCATTTCCGGTAGACTATTTATACTTGAGTTTGGCAGGTCTTTTCGTCACACCTTTCTTGTTGTTTAAATTTTCTGACGCTTTACGGTTTATTGATAACATAGAGTTTAATCGTCACACCGGGTTGGTGAGAACACCTTACACCCTGTTTAGAAAACCATTTTATATCCCAATAGAAGATCTTGAATATGTGGTGGGTGTTGAGGTGAAAAGCGCAAGAGGTGGCGGCTCGTTCCAAACGGGTTATCTAAGTTGCAGAAAATATCCTGAAAAGTTTTGGTTTGGCCACGCGATCGGATTCGGAGATGGTGGAAACCTAAACGATTGGGCTCAGATAAATCGGTTTATGGATA
>NZ_MBQA01000215.1:0-98569 GCF_001709235.1 Pseudoalteromonas sp. BMB | reverse complement strand
AATAAGAGAAACCCGTTGCAGTAATGCAGCGGGTTTTTTGCTATTTGGGGTATAGAGATTTGATATATAGAAACCCTCACAAGCCAATCAACACATCGCGAGGTTTTCTAAACCTAAGTAAATGCGCTCCCACTCCCACCACAACATAAGCACAGTGCAACATGGTAGGAGGTTTACCCACCGATGGCTTGCAATTAAGGTTTCCAGTCGATGATAGTGTGGATTACCCATGTGACTCTCTATTTAAAAAATGAGAACATCCCACTTCGTAGCGAGCCAGGGCCAAATAAGAGGTTGATGAAAAGCGTTCATCCATGAACTTCATCGACATTCGAACATCCATGTACATCAAAACCCGTTGCAGTAATGCGACGGGTTTTTAGCTATTTGAGGTATAGAGATTTGAGATATAAAACCTCGCAAGCCAATCAACACATCGCGAGGTTTTCTAAACCTAAGTAAATGCGCTCCCACTCCCACCACAGTATAAGCACAGTGCAACATGCTGGGAGGCGGTTCACCCGCCGATTTGTGCATTTATAATATTTAGTGGGAAAGTATTTATTGATCCCAAATTACCTTACTTTTTAATGTACTGTCCCGGTGGTTTGCCAAAGACTTTTTTAAACGCATTGCTAAATGCGGCGGTAGATTCAAAACCCAAATATTCAGCTGCTTGTTGCTGAGAATATCCATCTTTCAACAGCTCAATTGCTTTGATAGCTCTTAATTTCTGGCGCCAATCACTGAACCCCATCATAAAGCATTTGTGGAATAAGCGGTTGAGTGTCCGGGTTGATGCACCGACTTGATCACTCCAGGCCTCCAAGCTTATTTTGCATCCTGGATTTGTATGTAGCTCGGTAACAATGGGTAAGATCCGAGCATCCTGTGCACTTGGAATAAAAAAGTGGCACGTTGTAGCTGATGTTAATCTATCAATAAAGACCGTAATAAATCGCTCTGTTTTTTCATCTAAGTGATACTCTTCCTGCCAAGTACAGATCTCCAGTATAAATTGCTTCAGTAGTTCATCTACCGCAATTAGCTTCGCTTTATTCCCTAGCAACTCGGTGTATTTATTGTCGATATAGACACTACGAAAATCTCCACCGTAGCGACAATACGTCTCATGCGGAAGGCCCGGAGGTAGCCACAAAGCTTGGTCGGGAGGGATCACGAAAGTGCCTTCAGGAGTTACAATTGTGATGACTCCATTGCTTGTATATGCAAGCTGCCCCCACTCATGTTGGTGCCGTTGAACATGCTCCCACTCCGCTTTTTTTACCGCTCTTGGCAGGATTGGCCGGCCAAGGGTTGGCTTTAAGAAGCGCTTATATTTGGGCTGAATACGCCAAGGAGAAGTTGTCTGTTTTGATAAAGAACTTGGCATAATTATGTATATCAGAAATTAATGTGTGGCCATATTATAGCCATAACTTTTTAATAGTTGTGCTTTATGTGGAGATAATCATGAAGAATGCTTCTCAAGGATGGCAAAGTCCTTTTAATTTCTTAGTGCTTGCTACCGTAGTTATGGCCGTTACGTTTGCAGGCTGGATGGCCATGCTCAATAACTTTGCGATTGAAGCCGTAAGCTTCAATGGCGCTAATATGGGAATGTTGCAATCCCTGCGTGAGATCCCCGGGTTTTTAGCGTTTACAGCGGTATTTGTTTTATTGGTGTTAAAGGAGCAAACCTTCGCACTGATCAGTTTATGTTTGCTGTCGCTTGGCGTCGCCATTACCGGCTTGTTGCCTACTATTTATGGTTTGTATGCAACTACAGTGTTAATGTCGATAGGTTTTCACTATTTCGAGACGCTGAATCAATCTCTCAGTTTACAATGGTTCAATAAAGATGAGGCACCGGCCAAACTAGGTATCTTGCTCTCTATTAAATCCATCGCTTCTCTGATCACCTATGCGGTAATATGGCTGGGTTTTAGCTACTTCTCCGCAGACTATCAGTGGATGTATCTGCTTATTGGAGGGGTTGGCTTTATCATTGCGCTATTTATGTTTATCGGCTTTCCAACCTTTGAAATGCATACTACGCAGCATAAAAAGCTCATTTTGAGAAAAGAGTACAGCCTATATTACGCCTTGATTTTCTTCTCGGGCGCGAGAAGACAAATATTTATGGTGTTTGCGGGTTTCTTAATGGTGGAAAAATTTGGTTTTGATGTTGCACAGATCACCGCGCTTTATATGTTGAATCATTTGATAAACATATTTATCGCCCCCAAAATTGGTCAAATGATTGGGCATATTGGTGAGCGTAAAACACTGACAATCGAATATGTGGGACTCATTTTTGTATTTATTGGTTATGCATTGGTAGAGTCAGCAAGCTTTGCAGCAGCGCTTTATGTCATCGACCATCTGTTTTTTGCGATGGCCATTGCACTCAAAACTTATTTTCAAAAAATTGCACGGCCAGAAGATATCGCAGCAACAGCTGGGGTTAGCTTTACTATTAACCATATTGCAGCAGTAGTGATCCCAGCAAGCTTTGGCTTAGTATGGTTATACGATCAATCCTTAGTGTTTTACTTTGGTGCTGCACTTGCGGTGTGCTCATTGGTGTTGAGTCAATTTGTGAATACAGCCAATGTGCAGGAAAAGCTGGCTAAATCCGTGTGATGCTCCAGCATCACACGAATAGTGACAGTGCAGTTTAGATACTGCGACCACACCAAACCACACGCCCTGCAATGCCGTGACTGTCGGCATTATCAGCGGTGATCTCCCAGCTCGGGTAATCAGGGTTATCACTGATCACTTTGAGCTGAGAGTGCTTTTGTTGCACTCGCTTAGCCATGAGACCCTCTTCTGTTTGAATGATATAAACCGCATCTTTACTGGGTTGATTCTGTGAAAGGTCAACGAGTACCATGTCGCCGTCTAGCAACGTGGGCTGCATACTATCACCACGGATAGAGACAAAGGCGAGCTTCTCTGAATACACGCCAAGATGGGAGTTTAGCCAACGACGGTTGAGTGCAAACTGCTCGGTAACTTCTTCATGACCAATTACACTGCCCATACCTGCACTGGCCTCAATATCAAGTTTAGGTATGAGGGTAAGTTCATCTTTAAGCTGACCTTGTGGTTTATCTAAGGGTTGTTCACCGGTAAGTAACCAGTTCAGATCAACGGCAAATAGGCTATAAAGGTGCTCAAGATATATCATTGAAGGGCGACTTAAGCCGCGACAAATACGGTAAATATGGGAAGGGGATTTACCTGTTAACTGGGCAAATTGGCGCTTATTGCCGCCTGCAAATTGCTCGACTAAGGTTACAAATCGTCTTGAAAATGCCGTACTCATCTCTTAATTATTCTCTTTATAGCGCCTAAACCCGCAAGCATACTGAGCTAAGCCTTATCTGTACAGTCTCGCTGCACTAGTTGGACATTTTATAAACGAGCATAATCAAGGACGAATAATGGCCTAAAGAGAGGGGTTATTTCATTAGACTAAGGTCGTAGTGAGTTGGGTTGTACGAAATTTGTCCATGCTGGTAGGCTAGAATCGCAAGTTAACATTTATTTAAACTCGGCACGACTTGCTTTAGCCGACATACAACATGGAAAAAGGTAATGAAATATACAAATTTATTAATTGCACTTCCGCTCTTGGGCGCGATGGAAGTTGCACTGGCGGTTGACTGTAGCAACTTAACACAATGGCAATCACAGCAGGTATATACAGGTGGCGACGCGGTCACCTATCAGTCAGCTAAATACACCGCGAAATGGTGGACACAAAACCAAAACCCAGCGCAAAACTCCAATACTTATGATGTCTGGCAAGCCAATGGCAGTTGTGATCCGGTAACGCCTGTGCCTTTAGTTTCGGTCACCTCTCCAAGCAGTAACGCACGAGTGTTAGTGGGTTCATCAGTTAGCCTAGCGGCGGCGGTAAGCCATCCGCAAAACACGGCAATCGACAGTGTTGAATTCTATCTCGATGGCACGCTTGTCGCCTCTGACAACAGTGCGCCTTATGAGGTGATGTGGCAAGCGCAGGGACTAGGTAATCGCGCATTAACTGTCTATGCAACTGATGTGTCTGGGGCACGAGGTGAATCGAGTGCGGTGAACTTCAGTGTCGTGTCTGACGAGGTTCCTCCTGGCGATCCTAATTTTAAAATTGTCGGCTATTTCCCAAGCTGGCAGGGAGCCGTGAGTGATATTCAGTTTGATAAACTCACCCATATCAATTACTCATTTTTACTACCTAATGCAGATGGTACACTGAGACCGCTTGAAAATTTAAGCAAAATGACAGCGCTAGTAAATTCGGCTCACGCCAACAATGTAAAAGTGGGGATTGCCATTGGTGGCTGGAACGGGGGCGACGACAGTGCATTTGAGACATTCGCCAGTTCACAGCAAGGCAGAGCCCGTTTCGTGCAAGAGGTCATTGCGTTTGTAGAGCAGCATAATCTAGATGGCGTTGATATGGATTGGGAATATCCAGATCCCGGTGCTTCGGCAAATAACTATGCATTACTGATGAAGGAACTAAGCGTTGAGTTACGCGCCAGAGGTAAATTCTTGACGGCAGCTGTGGTGGCGCTTGGCTATACCGGTGGTGGCGTGTTGGAATCTGTATTCCAAGATATCGACTTTTTAAATTTGATGGCGTACGACGCGAACAATACTGATCATGCTTCTATGCAATACGCCAAAGACTCAATAGCTTACTGGCAAGGTCGTGGGCTCAGTAAAGAAAAAACCGTATTAGGCGTACCATTTTATGCAAGACCTACTTGGAAAGCGTATCGCACCTTACTACAAGAGAACCCTGCCAATGCCTGTCGCGATAGTGATGGTAGCAGCTACTACAATGGTATCCCGACGATCCGTGCAAAAACGCAGTACGCTAAGCTCAATGCCGGAGGCATTATGAATTGGGAGCTATCTCATGACAGTAATGGCCCTGCGTCGCTATTAACGGCGAAATGGGAAGTTGCTAATGGTGTAACACCAAGCTATCAATGTCAGTAAATTATTACTTATAACTCAGCTCGGCGGCGAGTGAGAGCTGGCCGTTGAGCATATAGAGAGTTTGACTGAGAAATAGGCTAACTACATATTTTTATAATATCTAGCCTATATATGGTGGGAACTGATTATAAACAGCGCTCCATTACGCTGCAGGTAACAGCTGGCGAACTTGGACGTTGACACCAGTAATCGTTATTAGTCGTTTCACACATAACGCCGGTTTCTGGTCCTCTACCACCGGCTGCTTGCGGTGTGAGTTTTACGGCAAGTTGACTCTGTTGATAGTCTAATTGTTTTAGTTTTTTCTTTGCTAGGGTAAGTTTCATATTATTTTCCTTTGAAATAAGAATGTCTTAATAGACTATTTTACCCTACTGTATAGTTTATTAAATGTACAGAACAAAGCGGTGACTACCCAGCTGTTGGGTAGTCACCTTATGTTTAAAGCGCTTTAAAACGAATAGCAACGCCGCCGCCAGCAGCCAGTTTTAATATCAGCTTGTCGGCACTTGTTACCTTTTTACGGTAAATATTCATTTCATACGGGTTTTGTTTCCATTCGGCTTTATTACCGTCCGCGTAGATTTGCGCTTCAAAGGTTTTACCTGACTCAAGGAAATCTAAAGTAATAGGAATTTCTCTCGCTTCCTCATCAGTTACTGCGCCCAAGAACCAATCGTTACCACTATATTGTTTATGCTTGCGCTCCTTTCTGGCAAAGACAACATAATCACCCACTTCTCCTGCAAGTGCGATACTGTGCTCCCAGTCGGTGGGTACGTCTTTGATAAATTGGAAGGCGTCTGGCTTAGCGAGGTAATTTTCTGGTAAATCGGCCGCCATTTGAATTGGACTATAAAGCACAACATAAAGCGCTAATTGTTTGGCGAGAGTGGTTTGTGGGCGGTTGGTTTTATCGCCAAGGCCGTTAAAGCCCATGTCAAAAATACCCGGAGTAAAGTCCATAGGGCCTGCTAACATGCGGGTAAAGGCGAGCATTGGCACATGCTCTGGTGGGTTTGGTGGCGTGCCCCATGCGTTGAACTCTTGCCCTCTAGCCCCTTCTCTCGCAATCCAGTTTGGATAGGTACGGCGCAGGCCGGTATCTTTGATTGGTTCATGCGTGTTAATACTGATCTTGTGTTTGGCCGCGAGTTTGACGTTGTCTAAGTACTCATTTGCCATAAATTGACCGTCGTGCCATTCGAATCTGGCATTGCCCTCGGCATCAATGCGTTTGATGTTGCCGCCATCGGCTACGTAACCGGTTTTAACTTGGCGAACGCCTGCTTTTTCGTAGAGTGCGAAAGCCGCCTCCATTTGATTGCGATAGTTGCTGACGTTACCAGACGTCTCGTGATGACCTATTAAGCGTGCACCTACTTTTTCTCCGTGCTTGGCTATTTCATCAATATTAAAGTCAGCATAGGCCTCGGTAAAGCTAAAGACATCACCGTTGAAGAACCAGTCGCCATCCCAGCCTATGTTCCAACCTTCAACCAACACGCCATCAAAGCCATGGTCAGCGGCAAAGCTCAAATATTCTTTAGTACGCGCCGTAGTCGCTCCATGCTTATCGCCGCTGCCCCAGGTATTTTTGTTGATGTGCATGCCCCACCAAATGCCGATGTATTTACCCGGCTCAACCCAAGATACATCACCGAGCTTATTTGGTTCGTTGAGGTTTAAAATAAGGTGAGAGTTCAACAAGTCGGTGGCTTCATCGCCTATTTGCAGGGTGCGCCAAGGTGTATTGAACTTACCATTGGTTTTTACTGCAACGCCATCTGACCAAGGTGTTAGATCAGCAACAAATGTTCCCGGGCGACGCTGGTTTAAGGTCATGCCCGCATAGTCAATTAGGGCCGCTTCATGCACACTGATATGAACCCCGTCTTGATTCTTTAAGGTAAATGGGGTGTGCACATGTGGGGCATCGTGCAGTGGTGTGGTGTTGTATACATATTCATAGCGATTCCAGCCACGAGCAGGGATCCACCACGCGGTACTTTTATCACTTTGTGCAAAGGCGAATTCGGTTAATTCTCTGGTGATATAAAGCGCTTGATTTTGAGCAACCTCATAGCGAAAGCCGACACCGTCATCAAATACTTTTACACGCACAGTATATTGCGGCGACTTGTCTGTCTGCTTAGCAAAGGTGACAGCAAGCTCATTGTGCTTATCTTGGATCACTCGGGCTTCGCCCCAAGGCTGTTGCCAACTGCTATCGACGCTATTACGCTGATGTGTGGTGATACTTAAGCCATCGCGCATCGATGCAGCTGTTGCGAAATCAAAACCAAGTTTAGACGGTTGAATAATGGTTTTGTCGTTAAAGCTGACATGGTAGGTCGGCTGGCTATTCTCATCACTCAAGGTAAAAGTGATTTTTCCATCTGGCGAACTCACAGCTAAAGATGCGGCAAAGCTCGTAGTCGTAAACAAGCTTAATCCGATCAGGGAAAGTGACATGGGGCGCATAGTTTTTCCTTTTTGTTGTCGGCACGAAAATTCGTGTTCTTTTGCACATAAGCTAAGCTTACTGTTGTATGCTAACGTTCACGTAAAAGTTGCATACGTATTCATGCTGTAAATGCGATGAATGTAATAATTATTCCGCTCGGTCTAGTGTAGACAAGCTAAGAAAAATAATAAGGATAGGTTGAACTGCTTATGCTAAACCTAACAACTTTTGGGCGTATTGCTGTTGTGATGGCAATGCTACAAGCCGGTCTAGTCAATGCCCTTGAAGTGCAAATTGTCGATGCTGATAAACAGCCACTCGCGAATGCCGCGGTGTGGTTGCAAGGAGATGGCTTTGATAACAAAAGAACGACGCTAGATTATAAAATGGAGCAAAAGGATAAAGCGTTTGTGCCCCATATCTTGATGGTGCAAGCTGGCACACAAGTCTCGTTTCCAAATTTAGATCCCATTCTGCACCACGTCTATTCGTTCTCTGCTGCAAAGCCGTTCGAGCTTAAGTTGTATCGCGATGACCCGAAACAAGTATTATTTGATCAAACCGGTGTGGTTGAGCTTGGCTGCAATATTCACGATTGGATGCTGGGTTATATCGTAGTTGTAGATAGCCCATTATTTGCGGTAACGGATAGCAGCGGCAAAGTATCAATCGACCTAGGTGCTCAGCAAGCCAGCGCACTAAAGCTGAATGTATGGCATGAAAGATTTGAAAATATAGATAAAATAGAACAGCATCCGCTCTCCGTCGTGAACAACACTCAAGCAATTACCTATCAAATTAAGCAAACACTGGTTGCTCCACTTCAGGATTTCTCCGATGGCTTCGATGATTACTAAGCTAAGCGCCGCTTTGGCATTATTCGCCATAGGGCAAGCAGGTGCCGTTGAGATTTCTGGACAAGGGCAACTGCAAACGACCTGGCAGCATGATGATAATCGTAAAGCTTGGTATCAGCCTGGGTGGGGCGTTACGCGTTTTGGGAAAGGGGAGTCAGACATTACGCTTAGTCGAGGCGCTATTGATTGGCGTGCAGATTTTGCCAGCGCTTGGTCTTTGCACGGGGTAACACAGTATGTGCCAGACCCAGATGACAAGCTTGGTTTTACAGAACTGTATTTGCAATATCGAACACTACCCAAAAATGGCAGTCGCTTTATTGTTCGAGCTGGCGGCTTTTATCCGAAGTTCTCTATTGAGAACCCAGATATTGGCTGGTCATCACCCTATACATACCAGTATTCGGCCATCAATGCTTGGATAGGGGAGGAAGTGCGGGTATTTGGCGCTGAAGTCGCGATTGAGCAGCCGCAGACTCGTCGTAGCCGAGGTCAGGGATTCAAAGGTGTGTTTGGTGTTTTTAAGGGTAATGATCCGGCTGGCACTTTACTCGCATGGCGAGGCTTTACTGTGCATGATAGGCAGTCGGTGTTTAACGAAAGTCTCCCCTTTGCTGCGGTAGAGTCGTTGAACACACCGCAGCTACAACATCAAGCACAGCATGTTGAACCGTTTTCTGAAGTAGATGGCCGATTTGGTTATTATGTTGGGTATCATCGCGACTTTTCAAACCGCAGTGAGATCAATGTCTATTGGTACGATAATAATGGCGATCCAAGTAAGATCAACTACCGAACCGGTCAGTATGCGTGGGACACTAAATTTATTAGTGCAGCTTGGCGTTACAAGTTAACACCGCAGACGCATATACTCGCACAAGGCATGCTGGGTAATACCGCCATGGGTGTCAATCGCGGCGTCGATAATGACTTTAATAGTTGGTTTCTGCTACTCACACATCAGCGCGATGAGTGGCGCTTTTCCATGCGGGGGGAGCAGTTCAAAGTCATCGACAAAGATGATTGGCAGTTCGACCCAAATCAAAGTGATGGCCATGCACTGACCGCTACAGTGAAGTATCGAATTGATAGCAATTGGCTGGTGGGCGGTGAGTTTTTGAGCCTGACAACCACAGTTGCAAATCGCGAGGCCTTTAACGGAAAGCCCAAGCAAAGCGATAATGTGTGGCGGCTCAGCGCGGAGTATCGTTTTAATTTATAACAATAAGCGTGACGCCCAAGGTGTCACGCTTATTCATGCCATACGATACGTTAGTCCAGTAGACGATTAATGCCGTTTAAGGCTGCAACGCGATAGGCTTCGGCCATTGTTGGATAGTTAAAGGTCGTATTGATAAAGTACTCGATGTTATTACCCGCTCCTTTTTGTTCCATAATGGCTTGGCCGATATGGATGATCTCGGATGCACGTTCACCAAAGCAGTGAATACCTAATATCTCTTTGGTTTCTGCATGGAACAAAATTTTCAAGCTACCGACTTCAGTGCCGGTGATCTGTGCACGAGCCAAATGTTTAAACTGGGCACGGCCCACTTCATAGGGAATGCGCGCAGCGGTAAGCTCTTGCTCGGTTTTACCAACAGAGCTCATTTCTGGAATGGTATAAATGCCGGTAGGGATATCGGTGATCAAACGATCATCACAGGCACCATGCACAATTGCATTGGCCGCAATACGCCCTTGATCGAACGCTGCACTGGCTAGGCTTGGATAGCCAATCACGTCTCCTACAGCGAAAATATTATCCACTTCCGTTTGATAGTGCTCATTGACTTTAAGCTGACCGCGGCTATCAGCCTTTAGACCTACGCTAGCAAGGTTGAGTGTTTCGGTATTACCGGAGCGGCCATTGGCCCATAAAATGCAGTCTGCGCGTACTTTCTTGCCAGACTGTAGATGCACAATAACCCCTTTGTCATGAGTCTCTACTTTCGCAAACTCTTCGTTATGGCGAATAACAATACCATTATTCCAAAAATGGTAACTGAGTGCGTCAGAGATCTCGGCATCCATAAAGGCCAATAAGCGGTCGCGGGTGTTGATGAGGTCTACCTTTGCGCCCAGTCCTTTAAAGATTGATGCATATTCACAGCCTATGACCCCCGCGCCGTATATCAATACGCGCTGAGGATTATGCTCAAGGCTTAAAATAGTGTCGCTGTCGTAGACTCGAGGGTGGTTAAAATCAACGCCTGGTGGGCGGTATGGACGCGAGCCTGTGGCTATTACAATGGTTTTAGCGGTGAGTAGCTCTTGCGAACCATCTTGGTGAATGACTTGTACTGTATGCGCGTCAACAAAGCTGGCATCGCCTTGAAATAAGTGAATGCGGTTACGACCATAAAAGCTAGAACGCAATGTTGACTGTTTTGAGATCACATCACTGGCATGGTGCAAAATATCTTGAAAGGTATGGCGCTGCGGGCGCTCAGTAAAACGGTAAAGTGGATTCGCTTTATACTCAATTAAACGACTGACAGAATGGCGAAGCGCTTTTGAGGGAATGGTGCCCCAGTGAACGCAGCCACCGCCAACCGCATGCTGGCGTTCGATAACCGCGACTTTTTTACCACTTTTAGAGAGGTTCATGGCGGCGCCTTCGCCGCCAGGTCCGGTGCCTATAATAATGGCATCGTATTGATAGGATTGTGGAACAGTTTCGGTTTTTTCTGCAGCTTTTTTGCTCACGGCCTCACCCCTTTAGTTATTGAGGCCGCTGAACATTATGCCGTTTTCAGTAGCCTCGAATTTAGTGCAATCCAAGCTTGTTTTTGGCTTTCCCAAGCTTGTTCTAGCTCTTTATATTGTTGCATCAGTGCGGAATGTTCGCACTGTGCAAGTACTGCTTCCTTCTTCGCTTCGAGTACCTGTTTTTGCACAGTACAGTAGTTTTGAAGCTTTTTAAGAAGTAAATCATACTCTTGTTGTAACAATGTAAGCTTATCTTGCGCCAAAGGCAATTTTGCGAGACTGACTTTAGTCTTATTCAACAAGGTCTCCGCCTTGGCTTTTTCAATGCGTTCAACCGGAGTGCGTTTTAGCTTACTGGCAAGGCCTAGTGCTGCAAAAGTACGGATCAGCCATTTAGTTGGGTCATAGTGATACCAACGAATGCCATTACGGTAGTCGCTGGCAAAAATATGATGAAAGTTATGGTAGCCTTCACCGTAAGTGAAAAGAGCTAGCAAACCATTGTCTCGCGCGGTATTTTTTTCGGTGTAAGGACGACTACCCCAAATGTGCGCCAGTGAATTGATAAAGAAAGTAAAATGTTGACTGAGTACGAGTCTGAGTACGCCTGCAAGTAACAACATACCAAACACATTTCCGAGTAATAAACCTAGCACTAACGGGATGCCGATATTCGTAAGTAACACCAATTTCATATAGTGCTTGTGTTGCCACATCACGATAGGGTTACGTTGTAAGTCTCTGGCGTTATTATAATCACCGTAAGTCTCGCCTTGATAATCTCTCAGCATCCAACCGATATGGCTATACCAGAAGCCTCGTGTTGCAGCGTATGGATCTTTTACCGGGTCGTCGACTTGGCCGTGGTGCACACGGTGATCGCTACTCCAATGTAATATACTGTTTTGTAACGCGAATGCGCCACCCAACGCAAAAATAACTTGAATCACAGGATGGGCGTCATAGGCTTTATGTGCCCATAAGCGGTGATACCCAGCGGTGATAGACAGACCGGCGTAAAACATACAGGCAACAAAAGCTACCCAGTGGCTGGTGGTATAGCCGTATTCAAAGCCATACCAAGGCACCAAAGTGATCGCAGCTAAAAACGATAAGCTAAAGAACAGCACATTGGTCCATAAAATGGGTGGTTTTTTCATCAATTAATCTCAAAATCTAATTTCAGCGTACAACTGTACGCTAAAATAGTATTTCATTCTTGCTGCGTCAAGGTTTAGACTGCGGTTTATTGTTCTTATTTTTCGAAGCGAATTGGGGAAAGTCCATGGCTGGTGTACGCGCCCAACAAAAACAGAAGACCCGTCAAGCGCTTATCGAAGCGGCATTTAATCAACTAAGTGCTGAGCATAGTTTCTCGAATTTAAGCCTGCGTGAAGTCGCACGAGAGGCGGGTATCGCACCTACTTCGTTTTATCGTCATTTTAAGGATATGAACGAGCTCGGGCTGACTATGGTAGATGAAGCGGGTTTAACCTTGCGACAATTAATGCGCCAAGCAAGACGTCGCATCGCTAAAGGTGGTAGCGTGATCAATACTTCTGTGCACACCTTCATGGAATTTATTGAGCAGTCGAGCAACCAGTTTCGTTTATTACTGCGTGAACGTTCGGGTACTTCGCCTGCGTTTCGTGCCGCCGTTGCTAGAGAAATCAAACATTTTATCTTAGAGCTTGCTCATTACCTTGAAACAGAAACGGGAGTAGATACCCATCACGCCCACATGCAGGCTGAAGCAATGGTCACCTTAGTATTTAGCTCTGGTGCTGAGGCTTTGGATCAAGACCCCCCTCAACGCGCTGAACTGACCGAGCGTTTGAAGTGGCAGTTGCGGTATATCGCAAAAGGTGCCTCTGGTTATGCAAAACATCCAGAACCAATAAAAAAATAGCCTAAATTGGCTATTTTTTTATTGGTAATTAAAATTCAAAATTACCCTGCTCACTTCATATCCTATCTGTGTTCACTCTTATTATTGAAATATATTTTCTAAAGCTGGCATTTTTTTAATTTAAATTACCAATAAATTGAGGTTTAAACTCTATTTTTGGGATAATTTATGCTTGATTGTCGCTTTTGAAGCATGTTAAAACATAACCAATTCATCAACAGGAACACTTAGCTCAATGAAAATGACTGCGCGTATTTCACTCCTTCTTAACCTCCTACTGGTAAACCAGAGGGGTGGGGTGTAATTGCGCGAATTGAGCGACATTTACTGTAGACACCCCGCACTTGCGGGGTTTTTTTTGGCTGAGGATAAGGGTATGCAAGATAAAGTCTGGATTTTCGATACAACATTAAGGGACGGTGAGCAGGCGTTAAAAGCCAGCTTAACAGAAGAAGATAAAATACAGCTGGCGCATACCATTAGTCGTCTCAATGTGGATGTTATGGAAGTGGGTTTTCCAGTATCAAGTCCGGCTGATTTTCGTGCGGTACAACGCATTGCTGCTGAGGTAAAAGGTCCGGCGATTTGTGGCCTTGCGCGTGCGGTTAGTAAAGATATCGACGCGTGTGGTGAAGCCCTTAAAGGCGCTGAACAGCGCCGCATTCACACCTTTATCGCAACCAGCCCTCTGCACCTAGAACATAAGTTAAGAATGAGTCTAGATGATGCGACTAACATGGCGATTAAGGCCATTACTCAAGCTAGAAAGTACACTGATGATGTTGAGTTTTCATGTGAAGACGCCGGCCGTACGCCACACTCTGATCTGTGTCGTATTGTTGAAGCGGCGATTGATGCCGGTGCATCTACGATTAATTTGCCTGATACCGTAGGTTATGTCACACCAGACGAATATGCAGCGATGATTTACCATATTCGTAATAATGTGCCTAACATCGACAAAGCCAGACTAAGTGTCCATTGTCACAACGATTTAGGACTTGCGGTGGCAAACTCAATCGCGGCGGTACAAGCCGGTGCAAGACAAATCGAATGTACCATCAATGGTATTGGTGAGCGTGCAGGTAACTGCTCACTAGAAGAAGTGGCGATGATCATGAAGATGCGCCAAGACCACCTAAAAGTATACACAGATATTCGTAGCGAAGAGATTTATCGCGCGTCGCGCCAAGTTGCTAAAATCTGCAATATGCCGGTGCAGCCAAACAAGGCAATTGTGGGTGAAAATGCCTTTGCACATAGCTCGGGTATTCACCAAGACGGCGTCTTAAAAGCACAAAACACCTATGAAATCATGGCACCAGAAACCGTTGGCGTGCCGAGTAATCAGTTAAATATGACTTCACGCTCTGGCCGGCATGTTATCGAGCATCGTCTTACCGAGCTTGGCTATCAGAAATCGGATTATGATATGGATAGCCTGTATGAAAGCTTCTTGGCGTTAGCCGATCAAAAGGGCACGGTTTACGACTATGACCTTGAAGCGATGATTTATTTCAACCAAATCAAAGATAAAGACGAGCGCTACCAATTACAGTTCGTCAATGCATCTTCTAACTCTCAATCTATCGCGAGCGCGACTGTGGGGATTGCCTTGAATGGTGAGCTTAAGCAAGAAGCGGCAACCGGCAACGGTCCTGTGGAAGCGGCGTTTGTAGCTATCGAGCGTATCACTGGCATGGCGGTGGAAGTGGTGGAATATAACCTTGATGCGACGGGTAAAGGAGCAAGTTCACTGGGCCAAGTCGATATTATTGCCAAGTTTGATGGTAAGCAATATCACGGTATGGGACTTGCAGCCGACATTGTCGAAGCGTCAGTGAGAGCCATGATCCGAGTATATAACCTAATTGATAGAGCACAAAAAGTGTCTAGCCTAAAACAACAAAGGAAAGCAGGATGAGTCAAGCAAACTACAAAATCGCAGTACTAGCTGGAGATGGAATTGGTCCAGAAGTGATGCAAGCCGCTGAGCTGGTATTAGATAAAGTGGCGACTAAGTTCAACTTTGCTTTAGAAAAATCACCACAAGCGATTGGTGGTGCGGCCATAGACCAATTTGGCGAAGCCTTACCCGCGGCGACATTAGCCGCGTGTGAGGCCGCCGATGCGATTCTGTTTGGCTCTGTGGGTGGGCCTAAGTGGGAGCACTTACCGCCAAATGAGCAACCAGAGCGGGCATCCTTATTACCGCTTAGAAAGCACTTTCAGCTATTTTGTAATCTGCGTCCTGCGCAGCTATTACCCGCATTGAGCGCGGCCTCTCCACTACGCAGTGACATTAGCCAGCAAGGTTTTGATATTTTATGCGTCCGTGAGCTTACTGGCGGGATTTATTTTGGCGAAAAAGGTCGCCAAGGTGAGGGCGAAAGCGAGTCGGCGTTTGATACGCAAACCTATTCCCGCAAAGAAATTGAACGTATCGCCCGTTTTGCTTTTGATGCAGCGAGACTTAGAAGCAATCATGTGACTTCTGTAGACAAAGCCAACGTGCTGGCAACCAGTGTACTGTGGCGTGAGGTGGTCAATGAAGTCGCGAAAGAATACCCAGATGTGGCGCTTGATCACATCTATATCGACAACGCTGCGATGCAGTTGGTAAAACAACCAAGCCAGTTTGATGTGCTACTGTGCGATAACCTGTTCGGTGACATCCTTTCTGATGAATGTGCAATGATCACGGGTTCCATGGGGTTATTACCATCGGCAAGTCTAAACCAATCGGGCTTTGGCTTATATGAGCCTGCGGGCGGCTCAGCACCAGATATCGCCGGTAAAGGGGTGGCAAATCCAATCGCACAAATCTTAAGTGCAGCGCTGATGCTACGTTATTCATTGGGGCAGGATGAAGCGGCACGCGCAATTGAAAAGGCAGTAGCAGAGGCGGTGAAAGATGGTGTAGGTACACCGGATATCTATCCTCAAGCAGGGTTTACTACAATGGATGTCGCGCAAGCGATCGTCGACAGGGTTTAATAAAGGTAAGAGCAAGTGGCAAAAACATTATACGATAAAATTTGGCAATCCCATGTGGTTGCTAAATTAAATGAGCAAACCGATCTCTTGTACATTGACCGTCATCTAGTACACGAAGTTACCTCACCGCAGGCATTTGCGGGATTAAGAGAGCAGAACCGTTCGGTAAGATGTCCAGAAAAAACCTTTGCGACAATGGATCATAATGTCTCGACCAAGAGCCGTTCGATTGATGCTGCCAGTGAGGTGAGCAAAAACCAGCTACAAGCGTTGGCACAAAACTGTGAAGAGTTCGGCATTGTACTTTACGATTTGAATTCGATTAACCAAGGTATAGTGCACGTAATGGGACCTGAGCAAGGGATCACTTTGCCAGGTACAACGATTGTATGTGGCGATAGCCATACCTCAACGCATGGTGCATTTGGTGCGCTGGCTCACGGTATTGGTACATCAGAGGTTGAACATGTGCTGGCCACGCAAACATTACAGCAGAAAAAAGCCAAATCGTTAAAAATTCAGGTGAATGGCATCTTGCGTCCGACCGTGACTGCAAAAGACTTGATCCTCGCTGTGATTGGGCAATTAGGCACAGCTGGTGGTACTGGCTATGTGGCTGAGTTTTGCGGGACTGGGATCGAAGCGCTGTCGATGGAAGCGCGGATGACGCTCTGTAATATGAGTATTGAAATGGGGGCGAAAGCTGGCTTGATCGCACCTGACGAGAAAACCTTTGCGTATTTACGTGGTCGCCCATTTGCTCCTCAAGGCGAAGACTTTGATGCTGCTGTGCGCTATTGGCAAACCTTGCATAGCGACCCGGATGCTGAATTTGATCGTGTTGTGGAGCTGGATGCTGATAGTGTGCAACCTCAAGTAACCTGGGGGACAAGTCCAGAGCAAGTCATTGGTATTAATGACTTAGTACCTAACCCTGACGATGAACCTAATTTAGTCAAAGCAGATGCGATGCGCAGCGCGCTGAAATATATGGGCCTCACAGCAGGACAAAGGCTAAGCGATGCCAAAGTTGACACTGTATTTATTGGCTCTTGCACCAATAGCCGTATTGAAGATTTGCGTGCCGCGGCACAAGTGGTGGTGGGCAAGCACGTAGCGGCAGGCGTTGAAGCGCTAATCGTCCCGGGATCTGGATTAGTAAAACAGCAAGCCGAACAAGAAGGCTTAGCCGATATTTTCAAAGCTGCGGGATTTGAGTGGCGTGAGCCGGGCTGCTCTATGTGCTTGGCGATGAACGATGATCGTCTTGGCGCGGAAAAACGCTGTGCATCGACCTCAAACCGGAATTTTGAAGGACGCCAAGGGCGAGGTGGTCGTACGCATTTGGTGAGTCCTGCAATGGCGGCTGCGGCAGCAATTGCTGGTCACTTTACTGATATTCGAGGAGAGGCGTCATGAGCGTGTTTCATCAGGGCCTAGTTGCGCCATTAGACAAAAACAATGTTGATACAGACCAAATTATTCCCAAGCAGTTTTTAACTTCAACCAGCCGCGATGGGTTCGATAAAGCGCTGTTTTATGATTGGCGCTATCTTGAAGATGGTCAGCCAGATCCGAACTTTGTGCTTAACTATCGACAATATCAGGGCGCGTCAATCTTGTTAACCCGTGACAACTTTGGTTGTGGTTCGTCTCGTGAGCATGCTCCTTGGGCACTAAAACAATATGGTTTTACCGTGATCTTAGCCGAGAGCTTTGCCGATATCTTTTTTAACAATTGTGGTAATAACCAAATGCTTTGCATTGCGTTACCAGCCAGCACGTTAGATACGCTCTTCGATGCATGTGAGCAACAATCACAAGTGCATTTGAGTATTGACCTAGAAGCGCAGCAGATAAGCGGAGCGGGTATTGCACCAATTGACTTTGAGGTGCGTGAAGACATCAAAGCACGCCTCTTGAGTGGTCTTGACTTTATCGGTGAGACCGAATTATTGAATGCCCAAATTGATGCCTTTGAGCAGCAGCTTGCTACGATAAGACCTTGGCAATAATAGCGGTTTACTCAATTTGGTCGAATAATTTTGCCACAAAGCCAGAAGCTGATTAAGCTCTGGCTTTATTTGTTTTAGGTGTCTCCAATGAAAAAATTAACTTTAGCGCTACTCGCAACCTTGAGCTGCGCAGCCCTCGCGCGTCCTGCCCCGCTGGTTTCCATCCCAAGCCATGATGCATTTTTTGACGCTATTAAAGCGCATTGTGGTAAAGCCTACGAAGGTAAAGTAACGGTGGATAATCAAGGTCCAAGCAGCTTTAGCGATGCGCGTCTTGTGATGCACGTTCGTAAATGTGGCGACGCTGAGCTTCAAGTCCCATTTCATGTAGGAAAAGATGCTTCAAGAACTTGGATCATCACCAAAACAGGGAGTGGTTTGAGCTTAAAGCACGATCACCGCCATGAAGATGGCAGCGACGATGTTTCTACTATGTATGGTGGTCATACCCTAGATGCGGGATTTAGTACCGTGCAGTCGTTCCCAGCTGATGAATACTCAAAACAGTTATTTGTCCAACAAGGGATACCACAGTCAGTCGGAAATACATGGCAGATGTATATCTATCCGGAGCAGTTTACCTATCGTTTAGTGCGTGAAGGGCGAGAGTTCCGAGTGGACTTTGATTTAACAACACCGGTAACCGCACCAAAAGCGCCTTGGGGATACGATACCAATTGAATTAATTCTCTAATCAATTTGAAGGGTGAAATAGCATATTAGCTTCGTTAAAAATTTCTCATTTAGAATAACTAAATAGCAAAATTTTTGCCTAGCTACTAAAACTATTTCCCCGCTTCAAAATAGATCATTTACTTAATACAACTGGTATAAAGACTAAACCCAGAGCGGGTAACGAAAACAAATTTGTAGCGCTAATAAAAATGTGTGGCTATTTGGCCACACATTTTACGTCTACTGTTAAGTCATTTTGGTAAGGTCTTGGCTCTAATGGCATCTTATCAAAGCCTTGAACGCCACCAAGTAATGTCAATTGTGGGTTACTGCCTTGGCATAAGCGTTTGGCATGGCGCAGCAAAAATACGCTTTGTTGCCTAAAATGCGCATAACTATCTGGCTTAATTGCCAGTCGAAAGTGGTCATCGTTATAGGTGGTTTGCTCATAATGTACTTTGTGGTCAAAGTCATAGAGCTTTTCAGGTTCGCCTCGTGGAACCGGTGTATATTGGCATGCCGAGAGCAGTGTTGCACCTACGACTAGGGAACTTAGCTTTAATGAATTTAGTCTCAATGATAACTTACGCATAACTGTCCTTTTAGTCTGCTACATTACTAGTATATCACATGGGAGATTAGTCACTTGCTTAACCAACTTAAAAAACTATTTCAAAGCTTGAAGGAGTCATCACCGAAACAAGAAATCGACTTTAATACCGCGCTGGCTGCATTACTGGTCGAAGTGATGCGAGCGGACGGCAAACTACAACAGTCGGAGTTCGATAAAATTGCGGAGCTACTCAAAACACGTTGTGAATTGCCTGAACCACAAGTCAGTGCACTGATAACACAAGCGCAGCAATTGGTGGAACAGGCGGTAGATATGTATTCTTTTGCCAAACAAGTGAATAATCACACTAGCGACATTGAGCGCATCGAGGTCATTGAGCTATTGTGGCACGTTGCTTATGCCGATGGTGAACTCGACAGCCATGAAGACCATATCATTCGGAAAATAGCCGGGCTGTTTTATGTTGCTCACCCTGATTTCATTGCTGCAAAATTACGCGTTCAAGCTGGTTTAGATACCTAGTGTGCTAATACGGTTTGACACGTAACAATCACTTCTTGAATTATAAAGTTCACTAACGTCGGTGAAATTGCACATATTTTGGCAATATCCTTCTGCTTGTAATCACCACGTTTATACAGGCTTAGAATGTTCTGGTGGCGTTTTGATAGAGAGCTTACCGCTTGCATCATACGACCATCTAGATTTTGCTCAATTAAGGTTTCTTCAGCGTTGACTTGCTTATCAGTGTATTGTCCTGGCAGTGCGCTGTCTAAGCTAACCCAGCTTTCCTTTGATTTTTTCCTTACCATATCAATTGCGATATTTCTTGCTGTTTGATAGCAGTAAGCCAAATGATTGCTAATGGCTTGCTCTTGTTCATCAGGCATTTTTGACAGACGAATATACGTTTCCTGTAAAGCGTCTTCTGCGAGGTATTGGCAGTGAAGAATTGAGGTTAAATATGCAGTCAATTTCTCCCTTTGTACTTCAATTATATCGGCCCAACGACGAACATCTACCGTATTATCTGAGCGCAACACTGCTGCCATTTTATCCCTCTACGATTAATAATGAAAATAATTATCAATTAGATCCTAAGTTTTTTATCGGGTTTTTGTCAATAGCTAAATCGAATTTTAATTTACTTATTTGTAACGTTTGTGTCATCAAAAGGTGCGCAGGTAAAAATATGAACAGTTATGAGAATTATTTTAAATTTTTCTAAATTAATCTTAGGGGCAATCGTCATTAGGGGGTTAGTGGCAAATCGGCTCTCGGTGTTAGGTTTTAATGTGTTGATAATTAAGTGGTATTTCTAATTTCATTATTTGTCCTAAACGCCGAGTGGATCTTGCATAACGAAATAACCCACATAGGAAATTTCATAAGGTCGTATTTATGTTAAAAAGTTGTGTTAGTTGGCCTGTTGAGGATGCAGAGCGATATCGCAATCTTGGATATTGGATAGATGAAGAATTAAGTCAGATTTTAGAGCGTCAAGTACAGGAAAATCCGACTCAAATTGCAGTTATCGATAACGATATCGAGAAGTCCTATGCATGCTTGGAAAAAGAGGCGACGAGACTGGCGAGTTATTTGGCTGCGCAAGGACTTTGTGCCGGTGACACCGCGATTGTGCAATTGCCTAATTGTTACGAATTCTATGTGGTATTTTTTGCTCTACAAAAGCTGGCGGTGTTACCTGTTAATGCTTTGATGAATCATAACCAAGTCGAGTTAACACATTACGCAGCTGCTCTGCAGCCAAAGTTGATTATTGCGGACACAAAGCATTCTCTGTTTGGTGATAGTCAATTCTTTGAACAGTTACAAGTGTGTACACCGCAACTACAGCATGTGCTGCTGCGCGGTCAAAGTACTTGGGCTAAGGAGCTTGGTGAAAAGCTGCATGCTTCTGCATGCTTTGAGCATTTTGATTCTCTGCCATTTCGTAAGCATCAAGCGGACAATGTGGCATTCTTTCAATTGTCGGGGGGAAGCACAGGTACACCTAAGTTGATCCCTCGTACCCACAATGATTATTACTATAGTGTTCGCCAAAGTGTCGAAGTGTGTCAATGGAATAAACAAACGCGATACCTTTGCGCTCTACCTGCCGCACACAATTTTCCGCTTAGCTCACCCGGTGCATTGGGAGTGTTTTACGCTGGTGGTACAGTAATCTGTGCTCCAGATCCCTCACCAAGTAGCTGTTTTAGGCTGATCGAGGCCCATAAACCAAATTGGGCCGCTTTGGTTCCCCCTGCGGTTTCATTGTGGCTCGATTCCCGAGAGCGACAACGCTATGACCTAAGCTCGTTAGCTGTGCTCCAAGTCGGTGGAGCTAAGCTCAGTGCCACCCTCGCTGCCAGAATGGAAAAAGAGCTTGTTGTGACGTTGCAGCAGGTATTTGGCATGGCGGAAGGGCTTGTCAACTATACCCGTCTCGATGATGACGAATGGACGCGACATCATACACAAGGTCGACCAATGAGTGCAGCTGACGAAATCCGTATCGTCGACGAGAATAATCAACCAGTACCTCAAGGAGAGGCTGGGTTATTAACGACTAAAGGACCTTATACATTTCGTGGTTATTTAAACGCTGAACTTCATAACTTAGCTGCATTTACTGAAGATGGTTTTTACTGCAGTGGTGATGTGGTTAAACAAACTGCATCGGGCGACATAATTGTTGAGGGCCGCGATAAGGATCAAATAAATAAAGGTGGCGAAAAGGTCGCAGCAGAAGAAGTCGAGAACCAAATATTGGCACATCCTGCGGTTCATGATTGTGCGGTTGTTGCAATGCCAGATCCTCTGCTGGGTGAGCGTATATGCGCATTTGTCGTGCCGCGAGAAGATCTTGGCCAACCACTCACAAGGGCAATGCTCAATCGCTTTGTTCGAGGTCGTGGGCTCGCTGATTACAAGTATCCTGATCGCTTTGAATTTATTGCGTCACTACCAAAAACGAAAGTTGGAAAGATCGATAAACGCGCGTTGCGTGAGCATATCGCTAATCTACTTACCTCATCACAAACTGCATAATACTCAATAGGATAAACTCATGGCAATCCCACGTATTTCTTCATATCCATTACCATCAAGCCGCCCAGAAAATCGCACTGAGTGGCAAATTAACCCGAGCAAATCGGTGCTATTGGTTCACGATATGCAATCTTATTTTGTGAATTTCTATGATACAACGCAAGCACCGATGCGGTCTTTGATCCAACAAATTAATAGTTTAATCGTGGCAGCCAAAGCTGCTGGTGTCCCAGTTGTGTATACTGCACAGCCCGCAAATCAAGATCCGAAAGATAGAGCGCTGCTAACCGATTTTTGGGGAACTGGCCTGACTGAGCAAGACACAAGCATTTTACCTGCACTTGCTCCAACTGCCGATGATAAGGTTTATACCAAGTGGCGTTACAGCGCATTTAAACGTAGTACCCTACTTGAGGATATGCAGGCACAAGGTCGAGACCAGCTTATTATCTGTGGGATTTATGCCCATATCGGTATCTTATCTACGGCATTAGACGCCTTTATGTATGACATAAAAGCATTCGTTGTTGCGGATGCTGTCGCAGACTTTAGTGAAGCAGAACATCTCCATGCGATGGAGTATGTTTCGTCTCGTTGTGGGCAGGTGCAGTTGTTGGACGAGGTTATCGCTGCGTGCACACCACAAAATACACAACAGAAGTTATCTTTGGGCTCGATGCAGGAGGCGATTGCAGCATTGCTTTGCATTGATGTTGAAGAGGTTGATCCCGAAGAAAATTTACTCTATCTCGGATTAGATTCCATTCGCGTAATGACATTGATTGATCAGTGGCGGGCGCAAGGCATCGATATTACGCTAGCTGAACTTGCAGAAAGCACCACACTTAATGAGTGGTATGAAATTCTAGTGGGCAAAGCACCGCTGGCGATGGAACCTGCATGAGTAATTGGCCTTTAACCGCTGCGCAACTTGGGATTTGGCTTGGGCAGGCAAAACAGCCTACTAGTACGCGCTATAACACTGCTGAGTATGTTGAGTTAAACGTGCCAATAAATGCTGAAGATTGGCTGTTAACTGCTTCTAGAGTGCTACAAAGTACAACGGCAATCAATGTACGCTTTATTGAACATCAAGGCGTGCCGACAACTCAATTACTCAGCGAAGCTGAGCGAGTGGCAAAGTTGGGCGACTATATCGACTTGTCAGAAAGCGATGATGCAGCGTTTGCAGCACAGCAGCTTTTGATAAAGTGGCAAACTCAGCCTTATGACTTAGCCAATGGCGACTTATATCGTCATGTGTTAATCCGACTTGCCACTAACCACTACTATTGGGCACTTGGTGCGCATCATATTGCGATGGATGGCTTTAGTTTTGCGCTGGTTTCTAATCGAGTGATTCAGGCCTATGAGGGGGCTCAAGTTACGGCTGATGAAACTCAATATCAAGCTGTCATCACTGAAGATAGTCAGTACCGTCAAAGCAAGTGGTATCAGCAGGATAGGCTGTATTGGCAACAGCAGCTGCAAGGTCTGGATAATGCCGCAGCCCTGACAACACAAGTGTTAAATACAGAGGCGGACAAGGAAAAGGTTACGACGCAATTATCAGCAACTTTGCTCAATCAATTAGAGGCTCGAGCCAATTCGGTCGACGCCAACTGGTCTGAACTATTACTAACCGCGGTTAGCGCTATTGTTTATCAACACACTGGGGTGGCGAAAACGATCATGGGCATGCCTGTTGCCAATCGTATGGCATCAAAAGCCGCGAATACGCCCTGCATGCATATGAATATTGTACCGGTTCCAGTGGACTTTGTGCTTGTTGATAATTTTGAAGGTTTAATCCGTCAGGTCAGTGAGCAATTGCGTCAAGCTAGAAGGCATTTTCGATATCGTTATGAAGATTTAAAAGCTGAAGCTGCGACCTTGCAATTACCAACAAGATTGTTTGGTGCAGTTGTTAATATTTTACCTTTTGAACGTCATGAAATCTGCCAAGGTGAAGCGGTGATAAGTCATACTGTGTCTGCTGGGCCTGTTGAGGACATTGCATTTATTTTTATCAAGCAAATGGACGGCAGTATTCGTTTCGAGATTGAAGGTAACCAAAGTGGCTATAGTAAAGCTGAGTTGTTGAGTATACAAAGTGAAACGTTGCAGTTTCTCCATGCTGTTGCTGTGGACTTGCAAATGCCATTACGCGTTACCAATCGGGACTTTGCGATAAGTGAGACTCCGGCACCTGTGGCGCAGAGTGACGTACTTAGTTGTTTGTTGGAGTTATCAAGGAAGTCGCCTAAATCAATAGCGGTTCAGACGATAGATGGACATGCTATTAGCTATGAGCGGTTAGTACAGCAAGTGCTATGGTTAGCAAAACGCCTTAGAGTCAATGCTTCCGTCGTTGATGGTACCGTATTACTCGCACTGCCTCGTAGCCAATATACAGTGATTGCAATGTGGGCCGTATTTGCTGCGCAGCACCGCTTCGTCTTTATTGATAACGAGGCTCCTTCTGCGCGTAATCGTAGTATTATCGCTGATGCTAAGCCATGCCTAGCATTAGTGGATGATAGTAGTGAAGGGTTAGCTGAGATCCGCGATGCTGGCGTTACACAGCTTAATATTGCAAGCGAACTTGCAAATGCCCAGCTTGAAGCGTTGGCTGCCACCCCATCAATACTTCCTTTACTAGAACAAGCCTATTTAATCTATACCTCAGGTTCCACGGGTAAGCCTAAAGGGGTGCAGATAAGCCACGACGCATTGGCAGGTTTTGTTAGTGGCGCACGTCTGGCCTACCAAGTAGGCACTCAAGATAGAGTATTACAGTTTGCGCCCTTTCATTTTGATACCTGTATTGAAGAAGTCTTTGTTACTTTGACGGCCGGTGCGACGTTGATACTGCGTAATGACGCCATGTTGGAGTCTTTTGAGGATTTTCTTGCCGAACTAGAAAACCAACGTATTACTATACTCGATTTACCTACCGCTTACTGGCATGAGCTTTGTCGACACCTGTGCGCGACTCGCCGTATGCTTCCTGCGTCAATTCATACCATCATTATAGGCGGAGAGGCGGTTAATCGTCAGCGTGTAGAAGCGTGGCGTGAGCAGTTTAAACAGTCTGTACGTTTACTTAACACTTACGGCCCGACGGAAGCTACAGTCGTTGCTACTGCCATTGATCTCAGTAAAGCAACAAATCCAAGCTTAATTGGTTTGCCCTTACCCGGACGCGGTGCTGTGGTAATGCGTGAAAAAGGCCAGATCGCAAAATTTGGCGAGCGCGGAGAGCTCTGGCTTACGGGCGTGGGTTTATCGAGCGGTTATTTGGGTCTGGCCGAGCAAACTGCTGCTGCGTTTGTCTCATTTTGGGATCCGCAAGCTATGCGGAGCATAGCGGCTTACCGTACCGGAGACATTGTGCGGATGCATAAAAGTGGGCAACTTGAATATCTTGGCCGCGTCGATGCCCAGTTAAAAATCAGTGGCTACCGGATTGAAATTGGTGAGATTGAAGCTGTGCTATTGGGTGTTCCTGCCATTCTTGAAGCCGCGGTGACTGTGGTTAAGAATGCGCAAGGTAGTGCAACTGCTTTGGCGGCGCATATAGTGAGTACCACCGCATGGGCGTTAAATGATTTACGCACAGTGCTGAGTGAGCAGTTACCCGCTCCAATGTTACCAGCACAGCTTTATCAATATGAAGCTTTACCTAAAACACCGGCCAATAAAATCGATCGCAAGCGATTATCTGAGCAGCAAAATGCCGTCTGTGACGCTGAGGTTATGAGTGACTTTGAAACACAGATAGCTGCCGTTTGGCGGGAAGTTCTGGGCGTGAGTAATGTCCGGTTAGCTGATAACTTTTTCAGCATTGGGGGGCAGTCACTCCAATGTATTCAAGTTGCAGGGCGGCTAACACAACTACTTAATAAAACGGTGAATGTCGCATTTTTATTTGCGCATCCTAAACTCGTCGACTTGTGTAATGCACTTCAGCTTGGTGATGAATTAGCACACAAGACGAACACGGATATCGCGACAACGATAAAAGCAGACCTTGCTCAATTTAGAGATAAGCTGTTGCAGGTTCAACCGCATACACTACCTGAAACTAGTGAGGAAACGGTGTTGCTGACCGGTGCGACGGGATTTGTTGGTGCGCAGTTACTGGCGCATTTACTTGCGAAGCCGGATCTAAGTGTAATTTGTAGTGTAAGAGCTAATAACATAGAGCATGGGTTCGAACGGTTACAGCAAGCCTTCGACGTGCAAAACCTTGGTGAAATAGATAGTTCTCGGGTAACGCTGTTACTTGGAGATATTGCCGCGTCACAACTTGGGTTGAGTGATGCTGACTATCAACAGCTGGGCATGCGCGTGACTCGAATATTACACAATGCAGCGCATACCTCTGTGTTACGTGATTACAGTAGCTTAAAAGTGGCAAATACAGATGCGACAGCGGAATTATTGATGTTCGCGAAATATTTTAGTTTGCCATTTAATCACGTCTCGACTATTGCGGTTGCACCACAGTCCGGAGAGCCTCTTGATGAGGCGTTTATTCCTTATCATAGTGGCCTTCACGATGGTTATCAGCAATCAAAATGGGTTGCGGAAGCGATGGTAGAAACCGCTATTCAACAGGGGGTAGCAGCACAAGTATATCGCTTAGCACGAGTCACGGGGGCCAAACAAAGTGGCTATATTAACCACAATGACTTGGTATGGCGCATTTTGCGCTCTGGACTTAAGTTTCATCGTTTGCCTGAGCTTGCTGTGTCTGAGCCGTGGACGCCCGTAGATAGAGTTGCCAAATTTGTCAGCGCACAAACTTTAACGCCTACTACTGCGGCTGTCTTTAACGTGACACCGCAAACTTTAGTGTCGTTACCGGAATTGTATCAATGGCTTATCGATTTTGGTTTTGTTTTCAAAGTGGAATCTTTGTTGAGCTGGTTGGCTGTTCTTGAACAGTCAAAAGATGAAGAAGACCTAGCGATTGCAAGTTTCTTTACAAGTCAGCCGCAGCAATCACAAAAAGCGACGACATTGGTTGCGAGCAATCAGAATTTTATCTCAGCAAGTCTCCAACACGATGCGAGTTTGCAGTCTTTTGTAAAGGCCGACTTAGCGCGCTACCTCATTTATGCTTTTGCCAGCAACTTGCTAAAAATTGAACACCATCCTGAAGCGTATAAACGACTGCAGACATTACAGGCTAAATTTTCTGAATCGAAAGAGGAGTTGTCATGAAGCAGCGACAACCAGTTCCACCTAGCGGTCCTCGCCGTGTATTTTGTGTAGCTAAGCGCTATATCACGCCACACTTGTTGCGGATCACCGTTTCTGGCGAAGCGTTACATGGCTTCCCAAGCGGTTATGATGGTGCGCATATCAAGCTATTCTTCGCAAATAGAACAACCGGCACATTATCACTCCCAACACGTGATGATAGCGGTAAAATTGTTTGGCCGACGGATCGCCCGGTGACAAGGGCTTACACGGTGCGAGCTTATCGACCAGACAGCAATGAATTGGATATTGATTTTGTAGTGCACGGCTCCCACAGTCCAGCATCTGGCTGGGCGGTCAATGCCGACGTTGGCGCTGAACTTGGGGTTGCAGGGCCCGGTGGGCCAGATCCATTGCTAGCGGATGCGGATTGGCACGTGCTTGCAGGCGACCTTACAGCTGTTCCGGCGATTAGCGCGCTGCTCGAGGGGTTTGAGGCAGAGCGACGAGCTGAAGTCTTTATTGAAATAGATTCATTAGATGATAAGCATACTATTACTGCACCATCAGGTGTCAATATTCATTGGTTGCTGCGTCAAAGTGGTGACTGTGAACAACTTGCAAGAGCAATTGCAAATGTTGCAATACCCTCAGGTGTGGCTTCTATCAGTGCTTTTATTGCTGGCGAAAATGGTGCAGTACTGGCGTGTCGTAAGCGGCTTATTCAAGATTTTGGGTTATCAAAAAAACAACTGTATGCCATTCCATATTGGCGTCGCGGTCAGGATGAAGAAACCTATCATGAACGCCGACATGAAATCATGGATGAGGTGTACTAGATGTCCAATGAATGTGAATTTACAGGGCGTATCGCGTTGGTGACGGGAGCTTATCAGGGCATAGGTAAAGCACTGGTCGAGCAACTATTAGCACGCGGAGCGATTGTAGTTGCGGCAGATATTGCTACTGCCGCGAGTCAACTCCAAGAAGTAACGGCTAATCACTTCCAAATCCATCTTGATGTTACGAACAAAAACCTTGTGCAAACCGTAGTTGAGGAAATTGAAATCCAGCTCGGTGCAATAGAGTATGTTGCCAGTGTCGCTGGTATTTTGCACATGGGAACGCTGCTAGAACAAAGCGATGCCCAGTGGCTTGATACGTTTGCCGTAAATTGCCATGGGCCATTTTATTTATGTCAGGCGGTGGCGAATAAGATGCGGATAAGAAAGCGTGGTGCCATCGTTGCTGTGAGCAGTAATGCAGCTAGCACACCTAGAGTGAATATGGGCAGTTATTGCGCTTCAAAGGCGGCCTTGAGTGCGATGATTAAAACGCTAGCCCTAGAGGTCGCACCGTTTAACATTCGGTGTAACCTAGTTGCGCCGGGGTCTACCGACACTCAAATGCAGCAGCAGCTATGGCGCGATGAAAATGGTGCTGAGCAAACCATTCAAGGCGATTTAACGCAATTCAAATTAGGTATTCCACTAGGTCGTATCGCCTCAGCGACGGATATCGCAAACAGTATTTTGTTTTTACTCAGTGACCAAGCTCGACACATCACCATGGCTAATCTGTTGGTTGATGGTGGGGCGACACTAGGACATTAATTTTCGAGGAATATATGAATAATCAAACACTTTCTTTGACACAATCTCAGCAACTTCAAACCGAAGGTGAACAAGTGATCGCGGGTTTTACTCAATCAATGATGAAAAAGCCAGAGCAATTTGCACCAGGGGCTTTCCCGGTTTATCTGAGCAAGGGAGAGGGAGCCATTGTCACCGATGTTGATGGTAATCAATATATCGACTTTATTTGTGGTTTAGCGGCCAATACTTTAGGTCACAATCACCCTGTTGTTGTCAATACAATTACAGAGCACTTGCACAACGGCATTATTCATTCGTTGCCTACACCTATCGAAGTGCAGACGGCGAAAACCTTAATTGAAGTGATCCCAAATGCCGAACAAGTTCGCTTTTTTAAAACGGGTGCAGATGCTAACTCTGCAGCGGTAAGACTCGCCCGTCACGTGACAGGTCGAGATGAAATTATGACGGTAGGTTATAACGGTTGGCATGATCAGTACATGTTTGATACACCAGGGGTACCGGCTGTTATTGCTGGGTTAACTCATCGCATGCCATTATTTACTCCTGCAGATGAACCAAAAATCATTGAAAAGATCATTGCAAGAAAAGATGAACTTGCGGTGGTGTTGCTATCGGTTCCATATAATCGCGTCTTAGAAAGACCATTCCTAGAACAGTTACGAAATACTTGCAGTGAACACGGTGTGATCTTGGTGTTTGATGAAGTGGTAACTGGCTTTAGATTAGCACCCGGCGGTGCGCAAGAATACTTCGGTATTCAGGCTGATTTAGTGACCTTGTCTAAGGGTATTGCGGCGGGGATGCCTTTATCTGCTGTGGCAGGCAAGCGTGAGTTGATGTCGCGGATTAATGAGCTGCAAGTATCGACTACTTTTGGTGGCGAAATGCTCTCGCTAGCAGTGTGTGATGCTGTATTAAAGGAATATCAACGCACTGAATTCACTCAGCATATAGCAAGACTTGGCGCAATTTTAAAAGCAGAGGTTAATCAGGTTTCACTGCAGTTAGGTGTGCCACTCAAAGTAGTTGGTTATGACCCTATTCCGATGTTCTTATTTGCCAAAGATCCGCAAGAGCACGTAAAGTTTGCAGTACCTTTTCTAGCTGAAATGGCAAAACGTGGTGTGCTTATGCGCCGTGAAGTGAATTTTATTTGTGGCGCACATACTGAAGCGCATATCAACGAAACAATAGCCGCAGTTAAGGCATCACTAATAGCGATGAAAGAAGCAGGCCTTTTTGATCCTCAGGATGCCAGCTAATGGTTTGTTCTTGCTTGTCGACACAGCGCTTTGCAGCACTTGCTGGCGCTTCAGGAAGTGCTGCATTTGGTAGTGCTCAGGTTGGTGAACTTGAAAACTTAAAAGCGGTTTGTAACAAGCCGCAGAACAATGCACTGCGCACGCTAATTGATAATGTTTTTATCTACACTGCAGACACAAGAGATACTGTTTACCCAAAAGGTTGGTTACTTGTTCACGGCAAACATATTGAAGCGCTGGGTGAGGATGGAGAACAACCTAGTAACTTCGATCAACGGATTGATGGTCAAGGTAAGTTAATGCTGCCAGGGCTTATAAATCCTCATTGGCATGAAAGTTTTGTCGCGCCAAATGCTGAGTCACCTGATGACACCCACTTAGAGGCCACTGCGTATTCAAATGGTGGCAATATTCAAGCACTAGGTTCCATGTTTGGCTTTATCTCCACTGTGGGAGATAAGTTGACGCTAGAGGAAGGTCTAGCCATCGCCCGTTGGAGTATGTGGACGCAACTGCGTTCGGGTACAACTGCGCTGGGGGATGTTGGTTCGGCAAATAAAGCTGACGCAATGGCGCTTGCTGCGATTGATTTAGGTATGCGGTTAAGGGTGAGTCGTTGGGGATCGGATATAATGCTGGAAGCGCATAAGTCGACACCCACTATCATCGCTGATACCGAGCTACAAACAGCGGATTGGCTATCACTTATCGAAACTTGGGATAATCATAGCTCAGGGCTTGTGGGGGCGATGCCTTCCGTGATGGGGGCTTTTGGTAGTTCTGACAAACAGCTAGAAGCACTGGCTAGTATCGCCCAGCAATACCAAGTACCCTATGCCACACACCTAGCGCCGCTAAAAAATGAACGTGCTGAAGTTGAACGCGTATTTGGTCGCTCGCCTATCGCGCGCTTTGATGCCATGGGATTACTTACTGACAAGCTATTAGCTGTGCACACAGCTTATGCAAGCGAGGATGAGTATCAACGCCTTATTGAAACGGGTGTTAATATCTGCCATTCACCAGCGCATTACGGCATGCTTGGTGAGGCAACAATCAGTGAAACTGGGCAGATAGGGCGTTTTTTAAAAGATGGTGTATGGGTTTCTAGCAGTACCGATGGCGATATCTCGTTTATTGGTGGTATGTGTGAAGCCATGCGGGGGGCACATCTTGGGCACAACGAAGCACAAAATTGTAATACCGCCTGCCCACCTACCTTAGCCTTAAAAACAGCGTCTTTATATGCAGCAAAAGCGTTGGGGTGGGAGCAACAAATTGGCTCGATTGAAGTGGGTAAGCAGGCAGATTTAGTGTTAGTGAACAATGATGACTATCGATACAAGCTTTCTGGTCATCCACTGAGAACTTTTATTGTTACAGGGTCAAGTCTTGATGTAGATTCGGTAATGGTGGCTGGTGATTTAGTGGTGAAAGCAGGGCGTAGCACTCGGTTTGATGAGCATGAGCTTTTTGAGGATTATCTTAAAGCGGTGGCGAGCGCTCGCAAGCGTATTGGAGGTCCAGCATGAATCAAACGCGATTAGCGACTTGGTTTTTGCTGTTAGCAAGTACCATGACGGTGCTTGCTAGTGCGACTCTAGCGCCAGCATTACCAGCGATGACAGTGGCTTTCTCAGGTATTGAACATGCCGCATTTTGGACCAAAATGACCTTAGCATTACCTGGTCTCGTGATAGCACTTTGTGCGCCAATTGCAGGAAGTTTAGTCGACAAATGGAATAGTCAAAAATTACTAGTGAACGCACTAATATTGTTCGTACTTAGTGGTGGACTAGGCTATTACTGGCAGGATTCGTTGTGGCTGATCCTTGGTAGTCGAGCGATGATGGGAGTCGCTGTTGCCTTTATTATGGTGAGTGGCACAACGATCGCAGGACGATACTTCGAAGGGCCCCAATTTTCTCAGTTTATGGGATTGCAAGCTGCCTTTGGTGGCTTTGGTGGCGTACTATTCTTGGCGCTTGCAGGCTTTTTAGCAGAGCAGCATTGGACTTGGGTTTTTGCTATTTACTCACTCGCACTTTTGGTACTACCAGGGGTATGGCTTTGGGTAAAGGTGCCGCCAGTTAGCCTGCCACCACAAACTCAATCACTACCAAGTAGTTGGATGAACCGAACCTTTTTGCTGTGCTGTACACTAGCACTGGTAGAAATTATTGTACTGTATGGATTAACGATTCATTTGCCTTTTTATTTGTCTGCTCAGCAAGTATCAGCCAGCACTATAGGCTTAGTAATAGCGGGCTTTTTATTCGCGATGTCATGCGTCTCTATGGGTTATGGTCGTGTTAGACAGTACTTGAATATTAAGCAAGCACATATAGTTGGCTGGCTTATTGTTGCAACTGGATTTTCGTTACTTGGTTTTGTAAATACTTTTAGTAGCATTGTTTGTGCTAGCTTTATAATCGGCGCGGGTCTTGGCCTTATTCGACCAAACCTTGTAGTTTGGCTATTCGAATTTGTTCCGCCACCGATGCGAGGAAAAGCGATGGGGATTATGACAACCTGTTACTTTACCGGGCAATTTATTAGCCCTGTGTTGTTTGAACCGATGATAGCCAGTCTAGGGTTTCAGTTATTCTTCATTTATCTAGCAATGACTATCGCTTCAGTTGCAGTCTTGGTGGCAGGGATTTATCTATTAAATCAAAAAACATGGTTAAAGCAACCCGACTAGTTACTTTAACCTGAAGTTGCTCCCAAAGTGTCGCTGCGATGCGCTTTTACAAACTGCATCGGAGTGACACCGAATTGCTTTTTGAATGCAGCAATAAAGTTGGCAACATGGTCATAATGTGCCAAGTATGCAGCTTCTCCAATCGACAAGCCTTCAACTAACAACGCATGTCGTGCCTTATTGAGCTTGCTTTGTTTAACGTACTGTTTTGGTGTTGTGTTAAAGCTGCGTTTAAAGAAACGCTGTAAGCTGCTTAAGCTCATAGCAAGCTCTAATGCGACCTGCTCAACACTTTTTCCTTCCGACAATAAATCGATGATCTTATTTTTTTTGACCTCAATATCTGAGTGAAAGGGCTGTTTATACATCACATGGCTCTGGCTACTACTGTCTATCAGGTGAGGAAGAAAGAAGCTCAACCATTGCATCACAACACCTTCACACTCCAAACGTTCAGCTAAGCTTGGTTGTTTTGGGGTTTGAAGCAGTTGTTGTGACAGCGAAATTGCTTTTGTTTGTAGCGGTAACTCAATCACTTTCGTGGTGGTAAATAGAGATTGATATTGCTGCGACAGTCTCGCAACGAGCCATCGAGGACTGACGCTCAGTGTGACCTTTTCTACTTCTTGGTGTTTTTGCAGATAGCGAGTGAAAGGCTCGGGCTGAGTGATGAGGTTGACAAATGCCTGAGGTGCGTTTTCAGCGCTGAAACGGTAATATTTATTCGCAACTCTAAATTCCACAACACCTTTAAGCAATACGGTAATGTTCACACTTGGTTGCAATTCTGCACAGCTGCTAGTTTGCTGCTGCTCGATACATTGACAGGTATGAAGTTGAAGATCATCGCTCAATGGCAAAAAAGAGAGTCGACCAATCGCAATAAGTTGCTCAATATCAAAGCCGTTGATACGACTGTTTAATCCGCTCGCCAATAACAACTTGTTGTTGAGATCAGCGTTGGAAATATTCCCTTCCATAGTAAGTGCCACAATTTTCTAAAACGCATAATAGATTGACGATTTTGCATAACTAATATTCAAAATGCAACAAAAGTAAAAGTGTACAATATTGCGAGTGATTCGTATTAACATCAAAATTTAAAGGATACTTATGTTGGTTTCTCGCACTAAGCAGTTAGGCTTTCGCCCTTCAACCCTCGCTTTAGCACTCGCGGGGGTACTATCAGCACCAGCTTTGGCTGACTCAGGTGATGCAGGTAAAATAGAAAGAATAGAAGTTTGGTCAACTGCGGTAAAAACTTCTGCACTGTATTTAAAAGAACAAGAAATTGCGGATAAACAAGCAGACCATATTTCTGATTTACTTCGCTCTATTCCTGGCATTGATGTCGGTGGTGCACACTCGCTGAACCAGCGAATCACTATCCGTAGTATGGATGACAAAGATCTTAAAATTTCAATAGATGGTGCAGCACAAAATACTTACATGTACCACCACATGGGTAACCTTCAAATTCATGCTGATATTCTAAAGTCAGTAGATATTGAAACGGGCACTAACTCAGTAATTAACGGCGGTCTTGGTGGCTCAGTGCGGTTCGAAACAAAAGAAGCACGTGAATTGCTTTCTGGTGACGATCGCTTTGCCGCTCGTGTTTCAGCAGGGGCAGCAGACAATGCCGGGCATAATTACTCGGTAACGGGTTTTGGTTTGTTGACCGATGATGTCGACTTTCTTGCATATTACAACCATGTTGAGCGTGATAATTACGAAGTGGGTGGTGGCAAGATCTTAGACCAAAACGATGAAGTCGTTGCAGGTACTGATGGTGAGGTAAAAGGTCTTGAAGGTGAAGTTTCTGATGCGCTAATTAAATTTGGTTGGAATATTAATAACAACCAACGTCTTGCACTGAGTTTCGAGACTTATAAAGATGAAGGTGACTACAGTTATCGCCCTGATATGGGCTTAGCGACAGATGTTGCTATTACTAATAGCTTGCAGATCCCTTTGTTATGGCCGACAGAGTTTACAAGAGACACAATTACGCTGAGCTATGATCTTAACTGGGGCGAAAACTCTTCATTAAAGGCGAGCTTATATTCCAATACCAGTGAACTTTATCGCGACGAATCAGGTTGGTCTATGTCTCCTTCTCCTAGGTTCCAAGCGTACGCTGGAGAAGTGACGGGTGAAGCTGAAAATACGGGGTTAAATTTGCTTGGTGAAACACTGGCAACAGGGCTTTTTGCCGAAGAAGAGCATACCTTCACTTATGGTGCAGATTATGTGAAGCACGATACACAGTACGATCTAGCTATTGCGTCAGGTGGTTCAAAGCACTCTGAAGAAAGTGCGAAAAATCTAGCCTTTTTCATTCAGGACAAAATTGATTTTGGTAATGGTTTGGCGGTTATTCCTGGTGTTAGGCACGATAGCTACGATATAGATTCAGGCACAGTGAACAATGATTATTCGGAATTTTCTTTATCATTGGCTGCTGAGTATCAATTTAATGAAAATTTAATGGTGAAGTTAAGTTCGACTGAGCTATTTAAAGGCCCAGAAATAAGTGAGGTATTTGTTGGTGCTGGTTTAGGTGATAACCGCAATCAAGACATTGAAGCGGAAACGGGCGTTAATACCGAGTTTTCGATTGCCTATGATGGTGAAGTTGGGACCAACAAGACACTCCGTTTAGGCGCAACGATATTCAGAACGCAAATTGACGACTATATTTTTGATAATGCAGCATTGCCTGGCGGCGCACCTCGTGAAACGTGGAAAGACAACGTCGGTGATATGACTGTAGATGGGTTTGAAGCTTATGCTGGTTTTGCGCTTGATGCGTTTTCTTTTCAGTTAACTTACTCTAACTCTGAGAGTGAACTTGATGCATTTACACAGTATGCCTCGTTAGATGGCGCGCGTTTAGAGCGAGAGCAGGGTGATACTATTTCAGCTGACTTTACTTACCAAATTACGGCGTATAACTTGACGCTGAATTGGGATTTTATGGTTGTTGATGATGTGGCACAAGGTACCGATCTCTATGGCGCAGACTTAGACAACAGTAAAGATGGCTTCACCGTGCATAATATCAGCGCACACTGGCAGCCTGAATCAGTACCTAGTTTGCATGTTCGTCTAGGTGTAGATAATTTGTTTGATGAGTTTTATTCTTCACAATCTTCTAAAAACGGGGTTTCTTTTCACCCAGTATTTGGTGAATTATTCCTAATGGACTATGAACCAGGAAGAAACATTAAAGCAAGTGTATCTTACCAGTTTTAACTGGGTTAGCACCTGCTGTTATAAACGTGTAATACCGCAGGTAAGTTAATTCCGAAAATTAAAATGCCCAGTAACATGCTGGGCATTTTTATCGTTTTGCCGTTAAGCAGTTGCGCGCATCTTGATTTGGCTAAGTTGATGGTAAGCCTGATTGGATTCAAGCGCATTTAGCATAGTTGAAAGTTTTGCTTCAGTTTCTAGCCATTCAGCAGTCGGATCAGAAGCTGCGACAATACCAGCTCCCGCAAATAGTCTGGCATGATTCGCACTTATCTCACCACTGCGGATAACCACCACCCATTCACCATTTCCATGTTTGTCACACCAACCAACGATCCCTGAGAAAAAGTCACGACTTTCTCCCTCTAGTGAGTGGATCCAAGGATAGGCATCGGCAGTCGGTTTACCGCATAGTGCAGGCGTAGGGTGTAGACGATTGGCTAGTGCTAATACATGAGTGTTAGCGTCGGCGAGTTGACCTTCAACCTCTGTGGACAAGTGCCACATCGTTGCTGTACTCAGCAATGAGGGCGAGCTGGGTATGGTAAGCTTTTGACACCAAGGTTGTAAAACCTGTGACATTTCTACCAATACAACAGCATGTTCATACCGATCTTTCTTTGATGCCATTAATGCTTGTTTGAGTTTAAACTCCATAGCCTTATCATTTGAACGTTTAGCTGAGCCAGCAAGGGGATTACTGAGAACCGCTTGCCCATGTTTGCGTAAGAGTAATTCTGGACTCACGCCCATCAAGGTGGAATTTTGTTCCGTTGGAAAAGAGAAGTGAAAACCGCTAGGGCTTTGGGTTAATAGATTTGTCAGAATGGTTTCCGGTGAAAGTGGTGCATCAAAATAGAGATCTACTTGTTTGCCAAGAACAATTTTTTCTAATTGTTCGTTGGCAAATAGCTTTTTGGCTTCACGTATCGCACTCTCATAGTGATGCTGTGATTGTCTATGCGAGATACGTTCAAGCGATGGCATAGTGTCCTGCTTAAGCGTGCCTTTGGCGTTTAACCATTGCTTGAAAGTCTCTTTATCATATTGGTGCGCTTGCTCAGTTACAATAAATTGAGCTTGTTGAGTTTTGCAAAATGGTAGCACACCGAATGCTATCGCATCATTGCTGCTGCACTTTGCTAGCTCTCGTTTTAACTGGCTCACTAATACATCGTGATCTTTTATCTGAGTGGTGAACCTATGATGCGGCCGTTGAGTTAAGAAGCACCGTGTGCCCGAAACAAAAAAAGCTTGTTGTGATAAGTCAATGGACTCAAGTGTTGTATTGGTGGATTGCAAAGCAGATATTTCACTCAACATGGTTTGTCCTCATTTCCCAGCGCTGCGGCGCAATTTTAGATACCTAGTTGACGAAGCTTGGCTGTAAATATTTAGTAAAAATGCAATAAGAAGGTGCGTATTTTTAGCCTACGATTCAAAGGTAATTTGCGCTAAAAACCTCACATCCAACCTCGAGATAAGTTACTCTGTAGGGAATGCAAATCGGACGTATATACGAGCATGAAAGTATTCGAAAAAATTTATCATAGGGCTGCCGAGCGTAAAGGCTCTGAGGCGGCGTTAAAAGCTAAGCTTAGTCAACCATTGAGTACCGCATCGCTATTGGCATTAAGTGATGATCAATGGTTAGAAGAATTTACGCGCAAGATATTTCAAAGTGGGTTTTATTGGGCGGTGGTTGATAATAAATGGGACGGCTTTAGAGAAGTGTTTTGGCAATTCTCAATCGAGAAGTTGTTAATGATGTCTCCTGAAATGTACGAGCAACGTAGTCAGGATGAACGGATCATTCGTAATGCTAAAAAGGTAAAAAGTATCGCTGATAATTGCCAGATGATTTTTGAAGTGCAACAACAGCATGGCCGCTTTAGTGAATTCGTCGCAAACTGGCCGGAAGACAATATTGTTGGTTTGTGGCTGTACTTGAAAAAGCATGGCTCGAGACTTGGAGGGAATACTGGCCCTTACGCGCTTCGTGTGTTAGGTAAAGATACGTTTTTACTGAGTAAAGATGTCGAAACGGTACTACGTGCCGAGGAGATCATCGATGGTGGCTTGCAAAGTCAGAAGTCGCTGCAAGCGGCGCAGCAATTTTTCAATGAAATGCGTCAATATAGCGGGCTTAGCTTACAAGAGTTAAGCCAAATTGTGTCAATGAGTGTTGGTGACAATATTCGCTAAAAATGGAGATGACCGCATGGTATTTTTTCAGCCTTATCAAGGCTCTGCTCTGCTCTTTAAGGAGCAACCAGCAAGATTTAATCAGCCCACATTACTATTATCCAATACGCAGTTGCTAGTTAAGCTTGAGCTAGAGAAATACGACACCACTGCGCTTGCTGAGCTGTTAAGTGGTCAGCGCCCTTTAGACAATATTGAGCCTACGAGCTTAGCCTACAGTGGTCATCAGTTTGGGCAATTTAACCCATTACTTGGTGATGGCCGAGCGCATTTAATTGGTGGGGTGAAACTTGGTGACGGACGTCAATACGATCTGCACTTGAAAGGCTCTGGAGCGACGCGATTTTCTCGAGGCGGTGATGGTTTTTGTGCGCTAGGACCTGCGGTACGTGAGTTCATCATGAGCCAAGCTATGGTTGGCTTGGGTGTTCCAACTACAGAATGCCTTACTGTTGTAACTACTGGACAGCATGTTTATCGTCAAGGTGAAGTACCTGGCGCGGTTGTATGTCGTGTGGCAAAAAGTCATATCCGCATCGGCACCTTACAATATCTGGCTACTCAGCAAAATAAAGATGAGCTATGGAGCCTACTTA
The DNA here is from genome assembly GCF_001709235.1 of Pseudoalteromonas sp. BMB. NCBI lineage: Bacteria > Pseudomonadati > Pseudomonadota > Gammaproteobacteria > Alteromonadales > Pseudoalteromonadaceae > Pseudoalteromonas > Pseudoalteromonas sp. BMB. The sequence continues at coordinate 59,435 of NZ_MBQA01000215.1, read as the reverse complement.
ACTTGCTGGGCGAGCAATTATTTGAGGGGTTTACAGTTGAGACCGAACAGGATGTGCTCGAATTGTTCCGTGAAGTGTGTGAGCAGTTGGTTGACTTAGTTGTCGAGTGGATGCGGGTTGGCTTTATTCATGGCGTGATGAATACCGACAATATTTTGCTCAGTGGCGAAACGATAGACTTTGGCCCTTGTGCAATGATGGAAAAGTTTGATTTTAACGCCGTGTTTAGCTCTATCGACCGCCAAGGCCGTTATGCGTTTGGTAACCAGCCAAACATCATGAATTGGAACTGTGCTCGACTTGCCGAGGCCTTGTTGGTGTTGTGGCAAGATGAGCAAGCGGGAATTGAAGCATTTAGTCAAATTTTGGCGGAGTTTTCTGAATCGTTTAATCGCAAGTATAAAGATATGTGGGCGGCTAAGCTTGGTATTGATGAATGGAGCGACGCAGACGACATTCTCCTTAGTGACTTACTCAAGTTGATGACGGAGCATGAACTAGACTTTACCAATACCTTTGCGGCACTAACCAATAGCTTGCTTGGTCATCCAAACAAAGCTTTATCCGTGCCAACGGAGTTGGAGAGCTGGCAGCGACAATGGGCGCAAAGGCGTGCTCTTGATGACGTTGCGGCTAACTTGATGAGCCAAGCTAACCCGATACTTATCCCCCGTAATGCGTTGGTGGAGGCTGAGATTGCGCTATTTAATCAGCAAGGCATGAGTCAAACACTAGAGGATTGGCTAACTGCGTTGACGTCGCCCTATGATTACAAAGACTATCCTGAATCGTGGACCAGCGCGTCTACACCGGCCCACTATCAAACTTTTTGTGGAACCTAAATGGCAGAACAGCAGCTTTCTTGGCAAGAAATTAAACGTAAAGTCCTTGAGCACAAACGGCCGCTTATTAAGGCGCATATCATCGCCTTGTTTGCCGCGTTGGTGAGTGTCCCTATCCCTTTGATGATGCCGTTGCTGGTCGATGAAGTCTTACTAGACACACCTGGTAGAGCAGTGGCTTGGATGAACTCAGTATTGCCCGAGCAATGGCATGGCCCCAGTGGCTATATCGTGGTTATTTTGTTGGCTGTAATAACCATGCGCTTGGCCAGCTTGGTGTTAGGGGTGATGCAGTCACGCCAGTTTACTATTATTGGCAAGGACATTAGTTATCAAATCCGTGAGCGCTTACTTACGCATTTACCTAAAGTTCAACTGAAGGAGTACGAAAGCCAAGGCGGTGCAGCAATTAGTTCTCGCTGTATTACCGATGTGGAAACCTTGGATAAATTTATCAGCCAAACCTTGTCACGCTTTTTAATCGGTTTACTCACAATCATTGGCACTGCGGCGATTTTGCTTTGGATTGATTGGATGTTGGGGTTGGTGATCCTGTTGCTCAATCCGGCGGTCATTTATTTTTCTCGGCAGTTTGGCAAACATGTTAAAGAGCTGAAAAAGGAAGAGAATGCTGCATTTGAAGCACTGCAAACCTCACTAGTCGAGACGCTAGATGCTATTTCTCAACTAAAAGCCGTTCGTCGAGAGGGTAACTACTTTGCACAAGTTAAAGTAGCCGCCAAAGATCTCAAACATTACGCGGTGCAGTCACAATGGAAAACGGATGCCGTTAACCGCTTAAGCTTTACCGTGTTTTTGGTCGGGTTCGAGTTTTTCCGTGCTGTCGCTATGTTTATGGTGGTGTTTTCTGATTTAACGGTCGGCCAGATATTTGCGGTATTTGGTTACCTTTGGTTCATGATGGGGCCTGTACAGGAAATTCTTGGTATTCAATATGCGTACTATGGTGCCTCGGCGGCGCTTAGTAGGTTAAATCAAGTTTTTAATTTTGCGACAGAAGCACAATATCCTGCTACGAAAACCGTCTTTGATTCATCTCAGGTTGATATCAAATTTGCCAATATAGACTTCGCTTACGTTGCAGAGCAACCCGTGCTCAAGCAGGTATCTTTGCATATTCCAGCAGGGAAAAAAGTAGCGTTAGTAGCGGTGTCTGGAGGTGGTAAATCTACTTTGGTGCAATTGCTTTTGGGATTGTATGAAAAGCAAAGTGGCGAGATTCATATAAATGACACGCCAGTAGAGCAAATTGGTTACGAAGCAGTGCGAGATAATATAGTGACCGTATTGCAGCAGCCGATACTCTTTAATACCAGCATTCGTGAAAATCTAGCAATGGGACGAGAGGTATCTGACCAAGTAATGTGGCAGGCACTCCGAGTTGCAGAGCTAGCTGATACCGTACTTGCTCTGGCCGATAAGTTAGATGCGCAAGTTGGTCGCAACGGGATTAAATTGTCCGGAGGACAGAAGCAAAGATTAGCTATTGCAAGAATGGTTGTTGCCGATCCTAAAGTGGTGGTGCTGGATGAAGCAACCTCGGCACTTGATATTGAGACTGAGGCAAAAATTCATCGCAATTTGCAAGCGTTTTTGGCTGATAGAACGACTTTGATTATTGCACATCGACTGAGCGCAATAAAACAAGCCGACTTAATTTATGTTTTAGATGATGGTGAAGTGTCCCAGTATGGAGAACATAAGGATTTGTTAAAGGAACAAGGTCTGTATCAAATCCTATTTGGTCATCAAAATTAATTCATAAATAGCAAAAATTCCTTATGTAACGTTAAGTAAACATTAATAGACGAGCTAATATTATCTATGCAACGTAATCGGTAGACGCATTTTCTGATAGACTATCCGAGTCGATACTCAATGCGTAAACTAACAGAGATGGGAAGGAATGATGAAAATTAAAACTTTGAGCTTACTAGTTGCGATGGCAGTGACAGCCAATGCAAATGCAAACACTACTGAGCCTACAGAAGGTGTATATCTTGGTGTGTTTGGTGATTACTATGATGCTGATTGGCAGAATCACCGTGATATGGCTGGTCTAGACGTAGAAGACTCTACAGGCTGGGGTGCTGAAATTGGCTACCGCTTCGACAAGTTTTGGAGTGGTCGTATCGAGTATGCAGATATGGATTTTGACCTTGGTGGTATCAGCAATGGTTCTCTGGACGCCGAGCGTTACGGTATCGACGGTTTGTACCACTTTGATGGTGGTCCATTCTACGGTCTAGTGGGTATCAAAAAGATGAACCTAGATGTGATCTCAGATAACACCTTTGCTAACGTAGGTGCTGGTGTTCGTCATTACTTCACCGATCACTTATTCGTGAATGCAGAAGCTGCGATTTATCAAGGTTTAGAAGCCGGTTACACAGACGTTGGTGGTAAGATTGGTCTTAACTACTCATTCGGTAGCGCTGGTAAATCGGAAGAGGTTGCGCCAGCCCCAGCCCCAGCTCCTGTAGTTGCAGAAGCACCGCAAGACAGTGACAAAGATGGTGTTGTGGATAGCGAAGACAAATGTGCTAACACACCAATGACGGATGCTGTTGATGCGTCTGGCTGTACTTTGTACGAGACTAAAGAAGACAAAGTAAGCCTGTTAGTCCGCTTCCCGCATGACGATGCAACTTTCTCACAGCAATATGTTGATGATATCAACGCGGTTGCTAAGTTCTTGAAAGAGCATAAAAATGCAGATGTTGTGATTGAAGGTCACGCGTCAGCTGTGGGTGATGCTGATTACAACCAAAAGCTTTCTGAGCGCCGCGCGAAAAACGTTGCTGAGAAACTCGTTGATATGGGTGTAGATTCAATGCGTATTACCACGGTTGGTTACGGTGAAGAGCGTTTGAAAAATCCAGCAAACACGCTAAAAGCACATGCGGAAAACCGTCGTGTAGAAGCGCACGTTTCTTCTAAAGAGAAAGTAAAAGTTAAGCGTTAATTTTCAACTTAGCTTATGCAAAAAGGCTCCTTCAGGAGCCTTTTTTGATCCCACCAAGTATACCTTTTCGCAAAATTAAAATGATTCTCGTTTGACTAATATTCATCAAAATATACTTGTTTCGGTATGCTTATTCATTGTATTTATAGTGACTATAAGGCGAGGTATCGCATGCAAGATTTTCATCTATACTCAAAGACCTTATAATTGTTCATTATATTTTATGGTCAAGGGAATGGTTCAGCCGATTGCATCAATAATCGCAGCCAGATCATTTACTTGTCTGTCCACGTCACCAAGAGGGCAATATTGTGCTTCAAGAATATCGTAAACACGTAGAAGAGCGTGCCGCGCAAGGTATCGTGCCTAAGCCGTTAGACGCGCAGCAAACTGCTGACCTTATCGAATTACTAAAAACTCCACCAGCAGGTGAAGAAGAGTTCATCGTTGATCTATTTATCAACCGTGTACCGCCTGGTGTAGATGATGCCGCATACGTAAAAGCAGGCTTTTTGGCTGCAGTAGCGAAAGGCGAAGCGGAATCACCGCTCATTTCAAGAGAGTATGCAGCTGAACTACTTGGCACTATGCTTGGTGGTTACAACATCGCGCCGATGATCGACCTACTAGACGATGCCGCTATCGCGCCAATCGTTGCTAAAGGTTTGTCTCACACGCTACTGATGTTTGACGCATTCTACGATGTAGAAGAAAAAGCAAAAGCAGGCAATGAGTTTGCTAAGCAAGTAATTGAGTCATGGGCAAATGCAGAATGGTTCCTTGAGAAGCCAGCCGTTGCAGACAAGATTTCAGTGACTGTATTTAAAGTAACTGGCGAAACAAATACAGACGACTTGTCTCCTGCACCAGATGCTTGGTCTCGTCCTGATATCCCATTACACGCGTTGGCTATGCTTAAAAACGAGCGTGATGGTATCAACCCTGATAAGCCAGGTGAAGTAGGTCCAATTGCACAACTTGAAGCGCTTAATGGTAAAGGTTTACCGCTAGCATATGTGGGTGATGTTGTTGGTACGGGTTCATCTCGTAAATCTGCAACTAACTCTGTACTTTGGTTCATGGGTGATGACATTCCATTCGTACCAAACAAGCGCGTTGGCGGTGTGTGTCTGGGTGGCAAGATTGCGCCTATCTTCTTCAACACCATGGAAGATTCTGGTGCACTACCGATTGAGCTTCCAGTTGACGAACTAAACATGGGCGACCAAATCGACATCTTCCCTTACGAAGGTGTGGTTAAGCGTCACGGCACTGACGAAGTTATCTCAACGTTCTCACTGAAATCAGACGTAATTCTTGATGAAGTGCGTGCAGGCGGCCGTATTCCTCTAATCATCGGTCGTGGCCTTACGGACAAAGCTCGTACGTCTCTTGGTCTTGAAGCTGAAGATATCTTCCGTAAGCCTAAGTTAGTGGCTGATTCTGGTAAAGGCTTTACGCTTGCACAGAAGATGGTTGGTAAAGCGTGTAATATGGCAGGTGTACGCCCAGGTCAATACTGTGAGCCAACAATGACAACGGTAGGTTCTCAGGATACTACAGGTCCAATGACGCGTGATGAGCTTAAAGACCTTGCTTGTCTTGGCTTCTCTGCTGATCTTACTATGCAGTCATTCTGTCATACCTCAGCTTATCCTAAGCCTATCGATGTAAACACACACCACACACTTCCTGATTTCATCATGAACCGTGGCGGTGTATCGCTACGCCCTGGTGACGGTGTTATCCACTCATGGCTAAACCGTATGCTACTGCCTGATACGGTAGGTACAGGTGGTGACTCGCATACTCGTTTCCCTCTAGGTATTTCATTCCCTGCAGGTTCAGGTGCGGTAGCATTCGCAGCTGCAACGGGTGTAATGCCGTTGGATATGCCTGAGTCAATCCTTGTTCGTTTTAAAGGTGAAATGCAGCCGGGTATCACATTACGTGACCTAGTACACGCTATCCCTTACTATGCAATCCAGCAAGGTCTATTGACGGTTGAGAAAAAAGGTAAGATCAACGAATTCTCTGGTCGTATCCTTGAAATCGAAGGCGTTGAGCACCTAACGGTTGAGCAAGCGTTCGAACTATCTGACGCATCTGCAGAGCGTAGTGCGGCAGGTTGTACCGTTAAGCTTTCACAAGCGTCTATCGAAGAGTACCTAAACTCTAACATCGTTATGCTTAAGTGGATGATCTCTGAAGGCTATGGTGATGTACGTACTATTGAGCGTCGTATCACTAAGATGGAAGAGTGGTTAGCAAACCCTGAGCTAATGACTGCTGACGCGGATGCAGAATACGCGCATACCATTGAGATTGATCTTGCTGATATCAAAGAGCCAATCCTTTGTGCACCGAATGACCCTGATGACGCACGTCTACTTTCAGCGGTAACAGGTGAGAAGATCGATGAAGTATTCATTGGTTCTTGTATGACTAACATCGGTCACTTCCGTGCAGCGGGTAAACTACTGGATAATTTCGGTGGTCGTCTACCAACGCAACTATGGGTTGCTCCACCAACGAAGATGGACCGCGATCAGTTAACTGACGAAGGTTACTACGGTATTTACGGTCGTGTAGGTGCACGTATCGAAACTCCAGGATGTTCACTATGTATGGGTAACCAGGCACGTGTTGCTGATAAAGCAACGGTTGTTTCTACCTCGACTCGTAACTTCCCTAACCGTTTAGGTACAGGTGCAAACGTATTCCTTGCATCAGCAGAGCTTGCAGCGGTAGCTGCGATTCTTGGTAAACTACCAACGCCTGCTGAATATCAAGAGTATGCAGAGAAGATCAATGCAACGGCTGCGGACACTTACCGTTACTTGAACTTCCACAAGATGCCTCAGTACACTAAAAAGGCAGACTCAGTGATCATTCAACAAGCGGTTTAATCACTCGCTCTAGAGTTCATTGAAAGAAAAAGCCAGCGCATGCTGGCTTTTTTTATGCACATAAAATGCTCATTTTAAATGGTGTTATCATGCATTATTTTAATTATAGATAAGTAATCCATTAAAGTGGTTAGAAATGGGTTTTTATTGCGTTTTGGTTGTTAAAATCCCGTTTTTTTAAACAGTAATTTTCTCTGGTTTTATTAGAATTATCGGCAAATTCTCATCAATGGGCGAGAGGATCATGACAACAGTAAACAACCAGAATTTATTACAACTACGCTTTTTACCGCAGTCACATATCGATGCAGTTAAGCCTTTTTTCAATCAACTTCCAGATAACCCTTATGCCGATGGTGCATTCAGAAAGCGCCGTTATTCTGTGGTTAAATTCACTGGCGGTGAAGTGACATTGCAGCCGACGAAAGCTTTCGTTCAAGACGATTCAATTAATACTTTCCAAGGTAATATTGAGCGTGTTTACGAAAACCTTGAGCTGGACATGTTAAACACCGATGGCTTTAAGCATATGCTTGCTGAATTCAAAGCCATGACAGGAGTTGCAGACGATACCAGCATAGAAGTGCATCAGTTTCGCATGTTAGCGATTGAAAGCGATACCCCTCCTGCGCCAGAAGGTGTGCACCAAGATGGTTTTGATCATGTGTGTGTTTGTGGTGTTTCTCACGAAAATATTGCCGGTGGTGAGCTGTTGGTATATGAGCATAAAGAAGCCGAACCTTGCTTCAAAATGGAAATCAAAGATGGTTTATTTGCGCTCGTAAATGACCGTGAAGTGTGGCATAACGCAACACCGATGAACAAGCTAGATGCCGAGCAAGTCGGTTACCTAGACTGCTTCGTATTTACAGCCTAAGAGGGTAGTATGGATTTAAATCAAGTGCGTCGTCAGTTCCCTGCGCTTATGCAAAGTATCGGTGGAACCGCGCCAATTTTCCTTGATGGTCCGGGTGGCTCTCAAGTACCGCAATCCGTATTGAGCGCGATGTCTGCTTACCTTGGTTATTTTAACTCTAACTTAGGTGGTGCATTTTTCTCGAGCGATAAGACCGTCAGTTTGATGAGTGAAGCGCGCCAAGCGGTTGCGGACTTACTCAATGCGCCAAGTGCAGATCAAATTGTATTTGGTGCCAACATGACCAGCTTAACCTTTAGCTTTAGCCGTGCACTATCTCGCGAATGGCAAGCGGGTGATGAAGTCATTGTGACTAATGCCGATCACTATTCAAACGTTTCTTCATGGCGTCAAGCTGCCGAAGATAAAGGTGCGGCGGTGCATGCGGTGCGTATTAATGAAACCGATTGCACGCTTGATCTTGCGCATTTTGAATCACTACTAAATGCCAAGACTAAGTTAGTTGCGGTGACGTATGCATCGAATACAACTGGCTCAATCAACGATATCAAACGCATTGTGGAGCTTGCGCACCAAGTTGGTGCGTTGGTATATGTTGATGCTGTGCATTATGCACCTCATGAGCTAATCGATGTACAAGGTTTGGATTGCGACTTCCTTGCGTGCTCTGCTTATAAGTTCTTTGGTCCGCACGTGGGCATTGTGTATGGTAAACGTGAGCATTTAGAAGGTTTTACTCCGTACAAGGTGGAGCCGGCAAAAGACATTATCCCAGGCCGCTGGGAAACTGGTACGCAGAGTTTTGAAGGACTTGCGGGTGTTGTTGCGGCGATTGACTATATTGCTTCACTTAGCGAAATGAGTGCAGATACACCACGTCGTGAGAAACTGGTTGAGGCATTTGCACGCACAAAAGCGCATGAGATGCAGCTTAGTCAGCACTTTTTAACGCGTTTAGCCGAGTTTAAAAAGATTAAACTTTTTGGTATCGAGTCACGTGAGCGACTCGCTGAGCGTACACCAACGTTTGCTTTGACATTTGATGGCATCGAGCCACGTACCGTGTCGGAATTCTTAGGTAAAAAGCACATGTGCGTATGGGATGGCAATTTCTACGCCCAAGGGCTTTGCGAGCAGCTAGGGGTGATGGATAAAGGTGGAGTTGTTCGCATCGGTTGTATGCATTACAACACCATAGAAGAACTAGATAGCTTGTTTGATGCATTCAGTGAGCTATTAGCATAATAAGAAGTGGGAGCTACGGCTCCCACTTCTTATTTAGGTTTCTTGCCCTTCAATAAATGCATTGAGCTTTGCAATGCGATGGCTCATACCTTCAATAAGCTTGTCTTTGATTTTTTCCCGGATCACATTGGGCAAGCGTGTTAGTGCATCTGGGGTTATTGCCAAGATGATGCTGTCTTTTAACGCTTGTGCGCTAGTACTGCGTTCTCGGTTAGTGATAAATGCGCCTTCACCTAAAAATTCACCAGGACCAACCTTACCTAAATCATGGGCCGCATCTTGTTTAAAAATCAAAAATTCACCGCTTAATACAATATACAGGCGATTGTCTTTTTCAAAGCGTTTGAAGGCATGACGCTCTTGCTGCACCAGATATAAGTGACCAAAAGACTCGAGTAACACCTGGCGCTCGGCAAGCGTAAACTCTTTAAAAAACGCTAAGCGATTGATGATCTCTAGTTGTTTAAACAGTGGGACATTTTCAAGTAACTTCATGCAAACTATTCACAAATCAAACTTATTCTTGAATATTGCGTTCTTTTAGCTTTCTGGTCAACGTATTGCGTCCCCAACCTATCTTTAACGCCGCATCTTGCTTATGACCATGACAGGCATTGAGTGCGGATTTGATCAGTCGTGTTTCTAATTGTGCCTGTACATCGGGCCAAATATGGTCTTTTCCTTTACGTAACTCTGAGTCTAACCACGTTTGGAATGCGTCCAACCAATTGCCATGTTCTAAGGCGTCAATCTGTTGTGGTTTTTCTAGCTCTTCGGGCAGATCGGCTGGGGTGACAAGTTCGCCCGGCGCCATTACCGTTAACCAACGGCAGGTGTTTTCCAGTTGTCTAACGTTACCTGGCCAATGATAGGCTTGCATTTTTTGCAGAGCATGTTTAGAGATGATTTTTGGCTCGGCTTTTAGTTCCTTTGCGCTTTTTGCAAGAAAGTGATCGCACAGGGCGGCGATATCTTCAGGGCGTTCACGTAAGGCTGGTAGTTTTAACCTGACGACATTTAGACGGTGAAACAAGTCTTCACGGAATTTACCTTGCTTGACCAGTGTCTCTAAGTCTTGATGGGTAGCCGCGACGATACGGACATCGACCTTCACGCTGTTGTGACCACCAACCCGATAAAACTCACCATCGGCGAGTACGCGCAATAGCCGAGTTTGTACGTCCAGTGGCATATCACCGATTTCATCTAAAAATAAGGTGCCACCGTCGGCTTGCTCAAAGCGGCCACGGCGCATGCTGTCAGCGCCAGTAAAAGCGCCTTTTTCATGACCGAACAACTCAGACTCGACGAGATCTTTGGGGATGGCGGCCATATTGAGCGCGATAAAAGAAGCGTCTTTGCGCGGGCTGTGATTGTGCAGCGCGCCTGCCACAAGCTCTTTACCCGTACCAGATTCGCCGTTAATCAATACACTCATGCTTGAAGCGGAAAGTTTACCGATGGCGCGGAACACTTCCTGCATCGCTGGGGCTTCACCAATAATGTCGGGGCTATTGGCTTTTTCACTGTGGCGCTTTTGCTTTTTAGTTTGCTGGCCTGCGCGAAATGCACGTTGCACAAGGGAAACGGCCTCGTTTAAGTCGAAAGGTTTGGCGAGGTATTCAAATGCCCCTTTTTTAAATGCGTTGACCGCAGAGTCTAAGTCCGAGTGCGCGGTCATAATGATCACTGGCAGGTTTGGGTAGAGCCCTGCAATTTTATCTAACAAGGCCATGCCATCGATACCTGGCATACGTACATCTGAGATCAGCACTGCGGGTTGCTCATATTCAAGCGCGGTCAATACATCTTGACCGCTGGCGAAGCTCTCGGTTTCAAACTCAGCTCGCTTTAATGCCTTTTCTAAAACAAATCGGATTGAAGCGTCATCATCGACTAACCAAACTGATTTCATTGCACGTTTCCTGTTTCGGTGTTGTCAAAGGGAAGGTAGATACTGAACTCAGTGTGTCCTGGCCAACTATCGCATTCGATAAATCCTTGGTGTTGCTCTACCAAAGTTTGCGCGATAGAGAGCCCAAGTCCAGAGCCTCCTTCTTTATTCGTGATCATCGGAAAGAACAATGTCTCTTTTACCTCATCGGCGATCCCTGGACCGTTGTCGCTGATACGGATGAGTAATGCTTTTTTCAATAGTCGCTCACCATGATGAAGACGGTGTTTAATGCGCGTTGTGATGGTGATCGTACCGTCATGCTGTAGTGCTTGTTGAGCATTGCGCAGCATATTCAGCAGAACTTGCTGAATTTTGGCTTGATCTATCACGATAGCCGGAATACTGGGATCATAATCTTTTACCAAGGTAATATCGGCATCGCGCTCCAAGGTGGTTAACTTAATCACCGATTCTAACGCCTGATGGATATTACACGGCTCTTTTTGTGGTAACTGATTGGGTCCAAGCAATCTATCTACCAATTCGCGTAATCTATCTGCTTGCTCAATAATGAGCGTGGCACATTCTTCCCGTTCTTGTTGATCAGTTTCGTACTGCAATAATTGCGCCGCACCGCGGATCCCACCAAGTGGATTTTTTATTTCATGGGCAAGACCGCGAATGAGGTTTCGAGCTGCCTGAAATTGGTGCATTTGATTGGATGCTTGGTCATAACGCAGGGCATCATCAACACGGCGACATTCCACTAAAATATACGCCTTGTCTGCAAGATAAACTCGTCTGGCATGTAGACTTAGTGTCGCGACACGATTATCTACAAATACCACGTCTACCCTGTGTTGCTGGCAGTCTACGCCATCTTGTAGCACGTATTTAGAGAGCCGTGGCAGGTCTATATGATGATGATTAAACACACTATCAATCGCCAGTCCAACAAGCCGCTTTGTGCTGAGTCCCAGTAGTTCACTACTGCTGTAATTGGCATAGTGGATCATTAAATTTTGATCGAGCACTAAAATCGCGGTTGAGAGAGATTGCCAAACTTTATCCAAGTCAATCGAGTTATGTTGATCCATATATGTTCACCGTGCACCAATGTGGTGCAATGAGAATAGCATAGCTTTGCATCCATTGAAGTAAATTATTACCTAAGCTCAGAAACTAGGGGTTTTCGAACTCGTATCCTAAACTTGTTATTAATAAAGCATGCCAACTTTAAGGTGCTGAGACTATTAGGGCTTTGTGTCAAAAAATACATCTAGCTCGTTTTTGTGGGGGGAGCCTTTTTGTCACGTTCTGTATGAGCGGGTGTGACTTTCAAAGCGCTAAGTATGTTACCGAACAGATTAACTGCTTTCCTCCTCAAGCCGCGAGTGTACATCGAGCTACGAATGGCGAGAAAACCACCCTTACAGGTGTGATGCGGGTCGTCCAACCTAACTGGCGAGATAAATATTTATTGCGAACAAAGGCTGAGGTCTACTATAAAGTTCAGGTTGGTGAGCAAAGGTTGTGGATTGAACACAATGAAATGTCGAATTTGGCTTTCTCAATACCAGAGGAAATGAGCGCGGTGTGTTTGCAACTACTGGTTGCAAGCCAGTGTAGGTAAGCAATATCGGTTTAATTATTTACGGTATTGCGGTGCAAAAAGAACTTATGAACATCACTTTGGGCGACTAACATACCTTTGTGATTAAACACTTTCATAACCACAGAATGCTCGCCGCGATCAATGCCACGCAAAGCAAACTGAGTATTACTTTGTTTTGGCCCTGTGGCTGTTCCATTGAGAAAGAGTTGCACGCTTAATCCTTGGGTAAACCTTGGCTCTATAGTGCCTGTTACGTATACGCTGCCGCTATTATCACGGATAGTTTGCTCATGCTCAGGAGAAGTGATTTTAGCTGTATATTGAATAGTTGGTGTCGTATCCGTTTGCTCGAGAATTTTAGTATCAACACTTGGCATGGTTAAGGCGCTGGCGTTGAGTTTGACTTCTTTCGAACCAGGCTGCGGGACATCAGAATAGACCCAATGACCGTTTTTGTCTTTCCAGCGATAGATTTTTGGATTGGACTCTGCTGCAGCATCAATGCTTGTTAGGGCTAGCGTCATGCTAACCGACATTATAAGAAACCACTGACGCACCACAAATCTCCAGAGCAAACTACTGTTCATACTGTAGTATAGAGCAGTTGGAATTGCGAGTTACAAATGAATAATTCCCATAATGACAACATAAAAGCGACTTTCTTTAAGCTTTTGAATTGCATTAAAAAAGCCCGTAACAACGGGCTTGAGAACACATATGATTAAGAGTGCCAGAAACGCATAATGAGTTTTGGCTCTACAAGCTCAATACGGCAGTATTGAGCGTAGTAGTCGGTTAGCGATTAAACGCTGTAGTACATTTCGAACTCAACTGGGTGAGTTGTCATGTTTAATTTTTCAACTTCTTTCGACTTAAGTGCGATATATGCATCGATTAGGTCGTCAGTGAATACGCCACCTTGAGTTAAGAACTCACGGTCAGCATCTAGAGAAGCAAGCGCTTCATCAAGTGATGCTGCAACAGTTGGGATTTCTGCTGCTTCTTCCGCTGGTAGGTCGTATAAATCTTTATCCATTGCATCGCCAGGGTGGATCTTGTTGCGGATACCGTCAAGACCAGCCATCAACTGAGCTGCGAAAGCTAGGTATGGGTTAGCCGCAGGATCTGGGAAGCGTACTTCGATACGACGACCTTTCTCTGATGGGATCACAGGGATACGGATTGATGCTGAGCGGTTACGTGCTGAATATGCAAGCATAACTGGCGCTTCAAACCCTGGTACTAGACGCTTATAAGAGTTTGTTGCTGGGTTAGTGAATGCATTGATTGCTTTAGCATGCTTAATGATACCACCAATGTAGTAAAGTGCTTCTTCAGATAGGCCGCCGTACTTGTCGCCTGCGAAGATGTTCTTGCCGTCTTTAGCAAGTGATTGGTGACAGTGCATACCTGAACCATTATCACCAACAATTGGCTTAGGCATAAAGGTTGCCGTCTTACCATATAGGTGAGCCATGTTGTGGATAACGTACTTCATCTCTTGGATTTCGTCTGCTTTAGTCACCATAGTATTAAAGCGAGTCGCAATCTCATTTTGACCAGCAGTTGCTACTTCGTGGTGGTGTGCTTCAACAACATGGCCCATTTCTTCAAGTACCAAACAAGTTGCGCTACGCCAATCTTGTGAAGAATCAACTGGTGCTACTGGGAAGTAACCACCTTTTACGCCAGGACGGTGACCTGTGTTGCCGCCTTCGTAGTCTTTGTCTGAGTTCCAAGATGCTTCTTCAGCATCGATTTTGTACATAGAGCCAGACATGTCAGTTTTAAATTTAACATCGTCAAACAAGAAGAACTCTGGCTCTGGACCGAATAATACGGTGTCAGCGATACCAGTTGAACGCATGAACTCTTCAGCGCGCTTAGCTACTGAACGTGGGTCACGCTCATAACCTTGGTGTGTGTTTGGTTCAACTACGTCACAACGAACGATAAGCGTTGTTTCTTCTGCGAATGGGTCTAGCTTAGCGCTTTCTGCGTCAGGCATAAGTACCATGTCAGATTCGTTGATGCCTTTCCAACCAGCGATAGATGAGCCATCAAACATTTTGCCGTCTTCAAAGAAGTCTTCATCGGCTTGATGATGTGGGATCGATACGTGTTGTTCTTTACCTTTTGTATCTGTGAAACGTAAATCAACAAATTTTACGTCGTGCTCTTTAATAAAATCTAAAACCGATTGTGACATGTGTCCTCCGACTCGTTGGGTTATTTTTTGCTGCAATGTACTGCAATTGCACACAGATAAGCTTGATCTGTGCCATGTTTTTAAGCTTTTGATAAATAGTGACTTTTAACTTTCTGGAAATTTAGGAGTTAGCTTGGTGCACTAATTTGGTGCGTAAATGTTTCATTATGGTGCGCAATGTTGGTGCAAGCGATTCCCTGTGATAGCCGTTTTCGCTTAAAGTTAAGCATTGGTATAGTTTAAGAGCACAGATAAAGCAAAAGCTACTTTATTGGAGCTGTGAAGTAAAAGCCCAAAGTTACAGGGACCAAATTTGCAAACAGATGAAACCCCTCTTTTGGCGTTGAAACTCTTACATATATAGTGGCAATGACAAACCCTCTGCAAAAGCTTAAAAAGTAGTGCTGAAGCCATACTAGGTTGTTGATTTATGCGCGCACCAATCAGGATTATTGAAAAAAATGTTGGATAAACTTTCATCTGTCACATTAATAGTAGATAATACGCGACCTTTAATTCTCAATCGGGCAATCTCAACGCGCATTTTTGCGTAGATCGACTAGGATCACTGAGGGCCAACTTCACTGAGTAATAATATGAGCATCGAAAAGTTAAGAAATATCGCGATTATCGCGCACGTAGACCACGGTAAAACAACGCTTGTAGACAAGCTACTTGAGCAATCAGGTACACTACAGCAGCGCGGTGGTAATGAAGAGCGAGTGATGGACTCAAACGATCTTGAAAGAGAGCGTGGTATCACCATCCTTGCAAAAAATACCGCAATCAAGTGGAACGACTACCGTATCAATATCGTAGATACTCCGGGACACGCCGATTTCGGTGGTGAAGTAGAACGTGTTCTTTCGATGGCTGACTCAGTATTACTACTAGTTGATGCGCAAGAAGGTCCGATGCCACAAACGCGTTTCGTAACGCAAAAGGCGTTTGCTCAGGGTCTTAAGCCAATTGTTGTAATCAACAAAATCGACAAGCCGGGCGCTCGTCCTGATTGGGTAATGGATCAAGTTTTCGATCTATTTGATAACTTAGGTGCAACTGACGAACAGCTAGACTTTAAAGTGATCTACGCATCAGCAATCAACGGCTGGGCAACACTTGACCTAGATGAGCCGTCTGACAACATGGAACCAATGTTCCAAGCTATCGTAAACGAAGTTGAAGCGCCTAACGCGGATCCTGAAGGTCCGTTCCAGATGCAAATTTCTCAGCTTGATTACAACTCATATGTTGGTGTTATCGGTGTTGGCCGTGTCACACGTGGTTCAGTTAAACCTAACCAACAAGTGACTATCGTGGGTGCTGATGGTAAGACGCGTAACGGTAAAGTTGGCCAAGTACTGGGTTACTTAGGTCTTGACCGTCACGAAGTTGAGCAAGCAACGGCGGGTGATATCATCGCAATCACAGGTCTTGGTGAGCTGAAAATCTCTGACACTATCTGTTGTCAGAATAATGTTGAAGCATTACCGCCACTGTCTGTTGATGAACCAACAGTAACAATGACTTTCTCTGTAAACACGTCGCCATTCTCAGGCCAAGAAGGTAAATACGTAACTTCTCGTAATATCCTTGAGCGTCTAGAAGCTGAGCTTGTGCACAACGTTGCATTACGTGTTGAAGAAACGGATAACCCTGATAGCTTCCGTGTATCTGGTCGTGGTGAACTTCACTTAGGTATTCTTATCGAGAACATGCGTCGTGAAGGCTACGAGATTGCTGTATCTCGTCCAGAAGTAATCTTGCGCCATGTTGATGGTCAGCTAGAAGAACCATACGAAACAGTAACAATTGACTGTCAAGACGAGCACCAAGGTTCTATCATGGAACAGCTTGGTCTGCGTAAAGCAGAAATGACTGACATGTCTCCAGACGGCAAAGGCCGTGTGCGTATGGATTTCATGATGCCTGCACGTGGTCTAATTGGTTTCCAAACTGAATTTATGACGTTAACGTCTGGTTCTGGTTTGATGTACCACACGTTCTCACATTACGGTCCACACAAAGGCGGTAACATCGGTCAGCGTAAGAACGGTGTACTAATCGCTAACGCAGCAGGTAAAGCGCTAACAAACGCACTATTTAACCTACAAGAGCGTGGTCGCCTATTTATCGGTCACGGTGTTGAAGTGTACGAAGGTATGGTTATTGGTATTCACAGCCGTGATAACGACCTAACGGTAAACGCGCTTAAAGGTAAGCAGTTAACCAACGTACGTGCATCTGGTACTGATGAAGCACAAAACCTTGTGCCACCTGTTGTTATGTCTTTAGAGCAAGCACTTGAGTTCATCGATGACGACGAGCTTGTAGAAGTAACGCCTGAAAGCATCCGTATTCGTAAGAAACTATTGACTGAAAGCGAGCGTAAACGCGCTAGCCGCCAAGCTAAGTAATAGTTGACCTGGACTTGAGATAACAACTTATCTCGAAGGCAGGTTATTTAGAATACAAAAAACGCCGCAATTTTTGCGGCGTTTTTTTGTGCTCCATTTGCTAACTCTAAAATAAGCCGTACTCTTCCGTTTCTTCTGGCTCATAATTTTGTAAATGTTCAGGGCGGAAAATGGCGCTAGGGTCAATCAATACGCTGTGGCGTTTTCCCATCTTGACCAAGCCTTTCATCAATTTTTTGGTTTGCGCATCTATTTCAAAACCAATACTGGTCATTTCCTGCAGTGATTTAATATCGCTTTCATCACAGTGAACGTTATCTTCTACCTTATCGACAAGCAAACCGATATGCGGACTTTGGCCATCTTGAGTGGTAAAGACGATGATAGGTTTATGGTCGAGCATGATCTGATCACGAGCGGATTCAAATAATCGCATGAGTTTATTAAAAGTGGTGCTCTTTTCGCGAGCGAGAGTATCTATAGCCTCTTGTTTGTGTCCCTGTGCACACATCACTAATAGTTTATCTGCTAATGAATGTAGTTTTGCATGCGGTTCTTCGAAGCGTTTTAGAAGCGCTTTGAGGTCGTCATTTTCAGTTTTGAAGCCGTAATACCACTGCCCGAAAGCACATTGTTTTGGATCTTTGGCTTTAGTGAAGGGGACATCGTTAAAAATGCTTGCTTCGAGTGCGACAAGCCATTCTTTATGATCTTGCTCTCGCTGCTTGAGCATGCTGACCAATTCTTGATTGGTTTCGTAGGACGAGCGCTTGTTCAATATGATCCCTAAATCAAAAATAGGGGTCGGTACGCCCATGTAATCTTTGACACCCAAAAAGCTGGGGTTGTCATTGGGTAAATCCGTTAAATTTTCTTCGTAGCGTTCAGTTAATAGAATATCGAGGATTTGCAGTGATATTGTTTTTTTCCCGACGCGAAAGTTAATTAAATCCATGTCAGCCTCGCATATGGTCAGTATCAACTAAGCATAGAACATTATTGGAAAAAGGAGCGGTAAACTGGCAATTTCTTTTGCGCTGGCTGGAGCATAAATACCTCTCGAATAACGGAGTTATGCTCCAACTCCTGTTGTAATGCGTTTAGCAGACAATCGCTATCAATGGGCAGCTCACATTGCTGGATAGCAGTCGTCAATAAGTAGGCATTGAGATAGCCCTCAAAAACCTGTTCGTTATGGGAAAGTGTGGTATTGCGAACTGCCTCGCGAAAAGTATCACAAAGCTTGCCCTTGCAAATCGCAGGGTCGGGTACAACTTCGGTGACTAAAACTTTGGGTTTGCCTTTGAGTCTGGCAAACAGCTCATTTGAGGAAGCAAATGAAACCGTTGCGTATTGTGTTTCAAGGCCAACCTCCATCGCACGATTAATAAACTTAGACAGTGGCGTGTAAGTGCCTACCATCGCGAAGCCTTCTATTTTATGCTGCTGTGCTTGTTCAAGGGCTCGTTCAATATCATCGGTATTACGTCTAAAACGCGTTATCACAACGGGTTTTAATCCATGTTCCGCAAGCGCTCTGGTAAGGCTTTTTTCTACGGTTAGACCAAATTCATCGGCTTGAATGAGTAAACCCACCCGCTTTAGCTTTTGTTCATCGATAAAGTAGCGGATGATATCTTGTGCTTCTTTATTGTAGCTAGTGCGGAGGTTGAAGACATTAAATGTATGTGGTTCTTGAAGAAACTCAGCGCCAGTATATGGCATAAGAAAGGGAACCTTAGAGTGCTCTAAAATCGGCTTTATGGCATAAGATGTGGGGGTGCCCATTACGCCAAACAATGCATCGACCTTATTTTCGTAAACGAGCTTACGAGCATTGGTTACGGTTTTGTGTGGCTCATAGCCATCATCCAACACCTGCAACTCAATCGCAGCTGCACCGTTCGCTTTGTGCTGATTATAAAAGTTAAAGTGTAGCTCGGCACCCGCTTTCAGTTGTTGACCGATCTCTTTTGCGGGCCCTGAAAGGGCAGTAGACATGCCAATTTTCACCACAGATTGAGCGGATACTGTAAAATTCAGTACAGCAGAAGCAAAAACGAATAGTAAAAACTTAACACCGAAAATACTCATATACTTGCTGCACTGTCTCTCTTAGCGTTGTGGTGAAGGCCTTTTTACCAGATAATCCAAGCAAATTAAGTACGGCTTGGGTCGAATGTTGCTGTAATATTAGACGAATTACTAATGCTTTGGAAACTTTAGTTAAGTTTTTAAGTAATCGAGGATCGGTTGTGATCAGCTGCCATATAAAAGGACATACTTGTTGCTCAACCGGATTGCTGTTACGTAAATAGTGCAAATAATCCAGCTGCTCATTAGCTATATGTTCAAAGGGTAAGGTCGCTAATAGTGCGCTCACCACCTCAGTATCTAGTTGTTGATAGTGCGAGCGTAACTGATAGAAAAAAGCTTGTTTGAATACTCGAGTATAAGTGTTGTCTAAGTCGCCTCGGACTTTTTTGAACATCAAAAGCGCATACTCACCACTGGCCTTATCTTGCTTAAACCCCAGTTTCATTGGCTGATAGTGACGTTGTGACCAAAACGAAAGCAATGGCGCTGTAAGGCCAAAACTGGTTCCTATGTAACTGATATCTTCTGGTAATGTGGTTTCAAAGAACGCCAGTAGGCGGCGGCCAATCCCTTGCTGTTGTATATCCGGGTGCACGGCTATTCTAACGATCCTTACGCTTTTTTCGGTGACAAACCGACTATCACCAAAGCTTGTTGTTAGCTGCTGCGCCATGAGATGGCCTGCGGGTCTTCGCTTTCCCGCTAGAATATCTTCTGCGAGATCTGAAGCGAGTCCGCCTTCGATGACAGCAAGGCAAATTCCCACTAGCTTGTTGTTGCAAAATGCACCTCGTAAATGCAGATCGGGTGCATCTAACAATTGCCTTAAATCATCCACGCTGGTTTGATAATGCGCTAATACGAGCAGTGAAAAAACTTGCTCAAGTAACGAGCTATTTTCTATCAACTCACTCTGGGAAATAGCACGCATTGTGGTTGATGAAGTAAGTATGGATGATGTCGCTTTACACTCGAGTACAAACAAATCCCTGATCTGCTGCTCCAGTGGATCATTCGATGCGTAACGAATAGGAGTCGATAAGGTGAAATCAAGATAACTTGGGTAATGTGATTCTAAGTAGCGTTTAAACCGTAAGGTGTAGCCTCTACCATTACCCTCATAACCAACCAAGGTGCTGGAAAAAATGCAGCGAAAGCCAAGTTGAGCGACTTGTATTAAAAATGGAACTGGCAGGGCGGCTGCCTCATCTACCAAAATAACCGTATTGCTATCAAGTGCAGAGGCTTGTTGTAGTAACGCATCTGGTGCCACATAGCTGAGATTAGCCAGCTTCTTCGTTTTTACATCAACCTCGGTATTGAGTGCTTGAGCAAGCATGCTAAAGCAACTATGCAGAGCATGAAGGTGACGGCTACAAATAACAAATTGTTGCGTAGGATGCTTTGATGCCAAGAGGCCTAATAGCGCACTCTTTCCCCTGCCTCTGTCAGCACTTAGTAATACAGGTGTTTGCTGGTTTTCCAATGCTGTGGAGAGTTGTGTCAGTACGTTTTGTTGCTCCTCAACACCACAAACCGCTGAACTTGCAGCAAGATACGCTGAGGGCAGTTGAACCCCAAAGTGCTCACTGATATGCCAAGCTGGTTGTTGCTGCCAGAGTTGTTGCCACCTTTTTAAAAAGTAGCTACGTATGGGCGTTTGCCCCTCTGAGCACCAGCGGGTCATTGCAGGGTCTAGCCAGTGATCGAGTTCATCTAACTCGGGAAGTAACAATAGCAGTAAGCCGCCTGCCTTTACCGTGCCCGCAGCAGCTGCGATTTTATTAGGCACAATACCACTAAAGCCGTCGTAGACTAGATTGCTAAATTCTTGCCCGAGTATTTGGTGTAAATGCTCGGGCCAAATGGCATTTTCTAATGTCTTACTGCTACTTAGGATAAGGTTATCGTTTGAGTTTGCTAATAGCTGCTGACACTGCGCGTAACACCAAGCTTGACTGCCAGTGATAAGCAAGAGTTGCCGATGGTGGGCATCGGCAAGTTGAGAACGTAATAGCGGCAGATTAGAGAGCTTGAAGTCTTGCATAGGCGGTAACTAACCACTTACTACCAACATCATCAAAGCTAACTTGGATGCGTGATTGAGCTCCAGCTCCTTCATAGTTAAGCACTGTGCCTGCACCAAATTTGGCATGGAGGACACGCTGGCCTAAATTAAAGCCGCTATCTTCAAAGGTCGCGTGACTGATTGATGGGCTGAATCGACCCGAGTTAGCCGGACGAGAGATTTGCGTTTTAATCCGGATTTCTTCCATGCAGTCTTCAGGAATTTCACGTAAGAACCTTGAAGGGCTGTGATGTTTTTCTTGACCATACAAGCGGCGACTTTCTGCGTGGCTAATGTAAAGCTTATCCATGGCACGCGTCATACCGACGTAGCACAAACGGCGCTCTTCTTCCAAGCGGCCCGATTCTTCATTACTTTGTTGCGATGGGAACATGCCTTCTTCCACCCCAACCATAAAGACCAATGGGAACTCGAGACCTTTGGCCGAGTGCAGCGTCATCATTTGTACCGCGTCTTCGTGCTCGTCAGCCTGGCCTTCGCCTGCCTCCAAAGAGGTATAGGCTAAAAAGCCTTGTAATGGTGAAGTAAAATCTTCATCGATAGGCAGCTCATACTGACCACAAGCACTGATCAATTCTTCCAAGTTTTCCACTCGAGCGCGGCCTTTTTCGCCTTTTTCGGCTTGATACATTGCCATGAGGCCTGACTGTTCAATGGCTGTCTGCGCTTGTTGTGCCAGTTCAAGCTCGGCAATTTTATCGTCGATCTGCTCGACTAATTCAATAAATTTTGTCACCGCCGTAGCAGCTCTTCCAGCTAAATGCTTTTGCGCAAGCACAGCTTTGGCTGCATCCCAAAGTGAGAGTGATTCGTGACGTGCACAATCGCGAATATGACTTAATGTTTTATCACCAATACCACGGGTAGGCGTGTTTATCACACGCTCAAATGCCGCATCGTCATTACGATTACTAATAATGCGCAGGTAAGACAGGGCATCTTTAATCTCTTGGCGCTCGAAAAAGCGCATACCGCCATAAATACGGTATTTTAGCCCTTCTTGAAGTAAGGCTTCTTCTAACACCCGGGACTGTGCGTTGTTTCTGTAGAGTACGGCGCTGTCGCTGAGCGCATTGCCAGCCTGTAACCAAGATTTAATTTTGCCAACCACAAAGCGTGCTTCATCAAGTTCATTAAAAGCGGCGTAAATTGAGATCGGCTCGCCTTGGTTACCGTCGGTCCAGAGACTTTTACCCATTCGTTCGGCGTTGTTTTCAATAAGCGCATTGGATGCTTTTAGAATGGTTGCAGTAGAACGATAATTTTGTTCAAGTCGGATCGTTTCGGCGTTAAAGTCGTCCAGAAAACGTTTGATGTTTTCTATTTTTGCACCACGCCAGCCGTAAATACTCTGGTCGTCATCCCCTACGATCATGATATTGTTGTCACTACCTGCAAGCAGGCGTAGCCACAAATATTGAATGCTGTTGGTATCTTGGAACTCGTCCACTAGCATATGGCGGAAGCGTTGTTGATAGTGACGTAGCAAGGTAGGTTGTTGCTGTAATAGCTCGTAGCAGCGCAATAGGATCTCGGCAAAATCAACAAGACCGGCTCTATCACAGGCATCTTGGTATGCACTATATACATTCAACATCAGTTGTTCATTGACATCGTATGCTTGAATATCTTTGGGTCTTAATCCTTCGTCTTTACGCGCGCTGATGTACCAGCTTAATTGCTTAGGTGGCCACTTTTTCTCGTCGATATTCATGGCTTTGAGCAAACGGCGGATCATCCGTTGCTGATCATCGCTATCTAGAATTTGAAATGATTCTGGTAATTTAGCTTCACGGTGATGGGCGCGTAACATGCGGTGGGCAAGGCCGTGGAAAGTACCTATCCACATGCCACCAACAGGGCCATTGAGCGTCGCTTCAACACGAGCACGCATTTCTTTGGCTGCCTTATTGGTAAAGGTTACCGCGAAAATACTAAATGCAGAGGCGTGCTCAACTTGCATAAGCCAAGCAATACGATGAACCAGTACTCGTGTTTTACCTGACCCCGCACCTGCGAGCACTAACATGTTTTGCAGAGGCGCGGCGACTGCATCGCGCTGTTTGTCGTTGAGGCCGTCGAGTAATTCTGATACGTCCATTGCTTTGCCTATTTGCTCAAATGATGGCAAGTATACCGAGTCGTTGCCGTAAATCCCAGCATATCGCAAAGCAAACCTAACCGAGTAAAGGTAACATTATGATTTATAAAGAAACATAAACTGGTTTTTTATACAGTGTTTATATTTATTTTTGCAAAACGTCCTTCAACCGATTTTGTACCTCTGTTACCAATAAATCGGGTTGGAATTTTGATAGAAACGCATTACAACCCACTTTTTCGACCATGGCATTGTTAAAGCTGCCACTGAGTGAGGTATTGAGAATGACATAAAGGTCTTTCAGGCGACTGTCATTGCGAATTTCATAGGTGAGTCGATAACCATCCATAACTGGCATTTCTGCATCGGTGATCACCGCAAGTAATTCTTTTTGTACGTCGATACCTTCGTCGGCCCAGTGCTTTAACACATTGAGCGCTTCTTGGCCGTCAGTTGCTGGGATGATTTCTATGCCTAATTGTGCCAAGGTATCGGCAACTTGACGACGAGCGGTCGGCGAGTCATCGGCATGTAAAATTTTGCGGCCATGAAACTCGTTGATGATATCTTTATCTAGAATGTCTTGCGGGATCTCAACTTTGTATTCAACGATTTCGGCAAGAACTTTTTCTACATCGATAATTTCAACGATGTGCTCAACGCCGTCACGTTTGATTTTAGTCAGTGCGGTGAGGTAGTGATTGCGGCCAACAGACTTAGGGGTTGGCATAATATCGGACCACGTAGTATTGACGATTTGGTCAACTTTACCAACTAAGAAGGCCTGCACTGAGCGGTTGTATTCTGTGATCACTAGGTTGCAGTCTTTGTCTCGGTCGCATGGCGGCATGCATATCGCTTGTCGTAAATCGATAACCGGAATTGACTCGCCACGAATATTGGTTACGCCACATACTTTAGGGTGTGCATTGGGCATTTTATTGAGATGAGGGAGCTTAACAACTTCTTTTACCTTGAAGACGTTGAGCGCAAAAAAGTGGCGGCTATGAAGATGAAACAATAGCAACTCAAGGCGGTTTTCACCCACCAGTTGTGTGCGTTGATCTACTGAGGCCAATACGCCAGCCATGTTAACCCCTCATTACTTCTTGTAACCTTTTCTAAGACTATATCAAAGAAGTCGATATGTCGTGTTGTTTTTTGGCTAAAATCTGCAGTAAGGTAGCAGTATGTATTTGATAGGGAAGCAATATGCCTATAATTTTTAAGCGTTTAGTTGTTTTGATGCGGGCTCATGTGGATAAGGCCAGCTGGCAACTGTTATTTATGGCAACGCTCATTCATATGTCGGTGACTTGGGGGTTGTTATGGCTCAGCAATGAATCGGCATTATTGCCACTGAGCACGTTCTTTTATTACTACGTAGTGACGACTTCAACAGTTGGCTACGGAGACTTTAGTGCAACAACGGATTTTGGCCGTTTAGTCGTTGCCATTATACAGATCCCATTTGGCCTTGCGCTATTTGGTGTGTTATTGGGAAAAGCTGGACAATTTGTGACGTATTGGGTGAGAAGAGGCATGACAGGGGAAAAAGACTTTGCACATTTGCAAAACCACATCGTAATTTTTGGTTGGCATGATGTGAGAACGAAAAAAATGGTGGACTACATTTTAGGTGACAATAAACGCGAAGATAGAAAAATCGTATTGGCCGTCACCGAGGCCATGGAGCATCCGCTGTTGAGTTATCCAGAAGTCGCATTTGCGCGGTTAACCAGCTTTACTGATGACGAACAGCTAAGTCGGATTAACATCGAGCGGGCTGACAAAATCATCATTGATGGCGATGATGATAACCAGACATTTACCACCGCGCTAAAGCTTAGCCGAGTAGTAAAGCCCGAAGCACATATTAGCGCGCACTTCTTGGACGATAGCAAAGCACTGCTTTTAAGAGAGCATTGTAAAAATGTTGAATGCTCAGCATCTATGTCTGCGGAAATCTTAGTGCGAGCAATGCAAGACCCAGGTTCAAGCCGAGTACAAGAGGAATTGCTGTCGACGCTACACGGCGATACGCAATTCAGCTTAGCCTTACCTGCAGAGGTAAGTTGTTTAACCTTTGGTGATATTTTTGGTTATTTTAAACAGCATCATGATGCGACGTTGCTTGGTGTTGCGCACGATATAAATGCGCTAAATATGGATCTAAACCCACCTTTGGATTACAACATCACAGGAGGAGATATTTTGCACTATATTGCACCACAGCGAGTGCTTGCATCAGAGGTTGACTGGTCATCACTATGTTCGAAGAACTCTTCTTGATGATTGCTGTTGTGTGCGCTTACTTACTTCCTGTCGCTTTAGTTGCAGGAAGCAAGCGCAGCAAAGGGCATGAAAAAAACGGCTGGCTGATAGGAACGCTACTATTTTCTTGGGTCGCTTTGCTGCTATATATCAGCATTGTGCCTAAACACGGGCGACAAAAAGGCAAAGCAAAACGTTAGCTTTGCCCCGACATCTCTAAAATAATCTGCCACTCAAGTTCGATGATGGGCATGATGGATAATCGCCCCCCTTTTTTTAAAGCCAGCTCGGTGAGCGCAGTGTTGGCTTTTATCGCCTGCAGGGTCACCGGGCGTAGGTGCTGCTCGTATGCTAGAGTGACGCCTACCCAGCGAGGGTTATCGGTGCTTGATTTGGCATCATAATAATCACTGCTTAAGTCAAATTGGTGTGGATCTGGCTCTGCTGCTTTCACCACTTTAGCAATACCGACAACCGCAGGCACTTTACAGCTTGAGTGGTAAATAAATACTGAGTCACCCACCTTAACCTCGTCGCGCAGGAAGTTTCTTGCCTGATAATTACGAATTCCCTCCCAAAAAGTTTGCTGCTCAGGCGCGTTTTTTAAGTCATCAATGGAAAATGCATTGGGTTCTGTTTTAAACAGCCAATAAGCCATATGGGTTAGTCCAATAGTTTGAGTTATGATGTATTATACTCATTTGAGCAATATACTTGGTTTGCTACCAGTCCGAGTCTTACTTGGATTTGGTAAAAGTATTATCTCATTATAACGACTATCGCCAGTTCTACTAGACGTTCGGAGTGCAACATGAGTCAAGTGTTACAAAATCTGTTGGATTTACTCAGCCTTGAAGAAATTGAGCAAGGGATATATCGAGGTCAAAGCCAAGACCTTGGTTTTCCTCAAGTGTTTGGAGGTCAGGTGATGGGGCAGGCGTTGTCCGCAGCAAAATACACCTTACCAGAAGGGCGCTTTGTTAACTCGCTGCATTCTTACTTTTTGCGTCCTGGTGATGCGAGCAAACCCATTGTCTACGATGTCGAAAACATTCGTGATGGTCGCAGTTTTAGCACTCGTAGGATCAGTGCCATTCAATATGGTAAGCCGATATTTTACATGACTGCCTCTTTCCAAGGGGATGAGCCGGGCGTTTCTCATCAATCTTTGATGCCGGATGTGCCAGAGCCTGAAACGTTAAAGTCATCACTCCACTTTTATCAAGAACATGCGGACCTCATTCCAGAATCACTTCGAGCGAAATTTACGCAAGAAATGCCGCTGGATATGCGCCCTGTAAACTTTCAAAATCCATTTAAACCTAAAAAACAGGACCCGGTGAGAAATGTTTGGTTTAAAGCCAATGGTGAGATGCCGGACGACAGAAGGATCCACAACTATTTGCTGGCATATGCCTCAGATTTTGAATTTTTACCAACAGCACTACAACCACATGGTTTGTCGTTTATGCAGTCAAATATGCAAGTCGCGACAATTGACCATGCGATGTGGTTCCATCGTCCGTTTAGAATGGATGAATGGATTTTATATAGCGTTGATAGTCCGAGCGCGTCTAATGGCCGAGGCCTAGTACGAGGTCAATTTTTCAACCGTCAAGGTGAGTTAGTTGCGTCGACTATTCAAGAAGGCGTGATGCGTCAACGCTAATTTGTTGGAAAGTGTATGGCGCTTTTTAACAGTAATCTTGCTTGGTGCTTTGTGCAGTACTAAGCAAATTACAAACTTATAAATTCATATCCACTTGTTTTTGAAGGGGTTTTAGGTTTGTTGATGGCCGCTTCTAAAGTCGTTTGCACTACTTTTTCCGGTGCTGTATTCGGTTTGATTTTGCACTATCTTTAAAATTCTAACTAGATGTAGCGTTATTGCATTTTTCCCAAACAAAAATTAACACTAAAGTCAGCTAAATTTATCTACATTGTTATTTACAAAACGAATCGTCGCGTCACAGCAAGGCGCATATGACTCTAGGAGAATGATAATGAATAAACCGCTCGCCACTGTAATTGCATTGACGTTTGTCGGATTAACCGCGGGTTGCGCAACGGAAGCATCAAGAACGGTAGAAGCACCAAAAGTGGCCTCATATAATCAGGCTTACAATGGGCCAAAAAGTCAGTTAGCGGTTGGTAAATTGCAAAACCGTTCAGCTTTTCACAATGGTGTGTTTAGTTCTGGGCCGGACCGCTTGGGCTCTCAGGCTAAAACTATTCTGACCACCCATTTACAGCAGAGTAATCGCTTTATTGTTTTAGATAGAGAAAACATGACAGAGATTGCCCAAGAAGCTGGATTTGCTGGTACAAAACAAAGTATTAAGGGTGCTAACTTTGTGATCACGGGAGATGTTTCTGAGTTTGGCCGAAAAGAAGTAGGTGATAAACAATTATTCGGCATTTTAGGTAAAGGAAAATCGCAAATTGCTTACGCTAAGGTAAATCTGAATATCGTTGATGTGACTAGTTCAGAAGTCGTGTACTCGGTGCAAGGAGCTGGAGAATACAGCTTATCTAATCGCGAAGTGGTTGGTTTTGGTGGCACTGCAGGGTATGACTCAACGCTAAACGGCAAGGTACTTGATTTAGCTATTCGCGAGGCTGTCAATAACTTGGTTAGCGGCATCGAGAAAGGCGATTGGAAGCCTTTATAGGCAATCCCCACAGCTAATCTAAACCTCAGGTAAATTATGAAGCAAACGATATTTGTGGCGACTTTACTATTGATATTGTCTGGGTGTCAGAGTACGACACCACAATATTATTACGGTTCTTACGAACGTAACCTCTATGAGTTCTTTCGAGGTGATGGGCAGTCGCTTGAGCAGCAGATCAGTCAGTTAGAGTCAAGCATTGCGCGCGCCGAAGTAAAGCAGATAAGTCCAGCACCAGGCATGTATGCGCATCTCGGTTACTTATATTTGATGCAAGGGGATGACAGCAAAGGGTTTGCGTATTTTGAACAGGAAAAACAACTGTATCCTGAGTCCAGGCAATATATCGACTTTTTACTAAAAAATGCACAGGGAGAATAAGATGAAATGGATTAAAGCGAGCTTGGTGCTTTTGACTTTTGCCTTATTGAATGGCTGTGCGACAGCACCTAAACAGGATTATAGTGCCTTTATCCAAAGCGATCCTAAGTCGATACTGGTGTTACCGCCTATCAATAATTCCAATGAAATTGTTGCACCTTTTGGGGTTATGGCGACGGTTGTAAAGCCACTTGCAGACTCTGGCTATTATGTTTTTCCAGTATCTTTGGTCAATGAGACTTTTAAAAATAACGGCTTAACTGTGGCTCAGGATGTTCACAATGTTGCGATAGACAAGCTTTATGAAATCTTTGCTGCCGACGCTGCTTTATACATAGAGGTTCAAGATTATGGTACGTCATACGTTGTATTAGATAGTGATACTACAGTCGCACTATCGGCAAGGTTGGTTGATTTAAAAACTGGCCAAGTAATTTGGCGTGGTAAGTCAAAAGCGTCAAGTAGTGAAGACAGAGATGACCGTGATAACAGTTTGGCTGGCGCATTGATTGGCGCGGTACTAAATCAGGTGATTGAAAGCACTTCAGATAAAGGATTTGAAGTTTCACAGAAAGCATCACAGAGATTATTATCAGCGGACTCAAGCAATGGTTTGCTTTATGGCGTGCGCTCACCTAAGTATGGGCAGCCGAAGTGAGCCACTAATCCCAATAATAATTGAACTGCAATGAAAGTCGGGATGTTTCTGCATAGTCCCAACCAATCCTTACATCGGATTGAGGCGAAAGCTGGTTTGCGAGCTCAAGTTTGATATGTGCTGCGTGATGAGTGTTTTTCGAGATAGAGGTTCTGAATGCAAAAGAATTATTTAGCCTTGAAAGTAAGCCAACTTCAATACCTGGGCTGAGATAGTAATTGTTATTTATAGAAAAAGTTTCTATTGTTGCGAGAGCAAATGTGATGCTGCTAGCATTTAGCAGATGGGCGTAGCCTGCAGCAGTATTTAATCCAACAAAAGCGCAATCATTACAATAAGCCTGCTGCTTTTCATAGCCTAAGCGTAGGCGCCAAGCCCAGTTTTGGTTATCAAACCCTTTTGCATAGCTTGGATTAAAGGACTCTAAATCCAGCACGTCAAACTTGTAAATATCAATGTCGTTATCAGTTAGCGCAAGTTCTACATCCAGCATTTCTAAGTTTGAAAATTTAACTCTAGCAGTGTCTGGAGAAAGCGAATCAAAATATGTCAATCTAAAGCCAAACCTCGCGGTATACTCTGAATCGGACTGTGACTGAATGGCTAGGCTTACTTTCGACGGTTTTGTTGCTAAGTGTGGTGCTTTGTCACTTGGTGTTATAGCCAAGAGAGATTTCGCCTTACTGATGCCTGCTGGAAGCTTTATTCGTTCTTTTAGCAATACACGTTTAAACTCGCTGTTGCGTTTCTCGTCTCTTTCTAAGGTAAGTTGCAGCTGTATAAAGCTCATCAATACTTCAAGTAATATTACTTTTTGCTCAGTTGGAAGCTGTTGATACTTTTCATTATTAAAGTCTTTTTGATGGTGATAAAGATGGATTGCCAACGATCTGAGCTCAGGACTTAATTTTTCATATAGGTTGTAGAACTCACTGCTTGTTGAAGGAATATAATGAATCGCTGACACTAAAGAATTATCTTGGTGCTTAGCTTGATTCAATCTATCAAAAATAGTGACAGGGATCACCCAAGGCGGTAGGTCAGCCGTTAATGGCTTATCAAGCACAAGTTCAATAAGTTGTGCGATATGAAATGCGCAATTTTCGTCAGCAAAGTAATAATCAAATTGAGCGTTTAGTAATTCCCAAAGGTGTTTTGTAATAAGTTCGACTTCATCTGATGTTAAATTTAATTTGTACTCCCAAAGGTCACGTAGTTCATCTGCACTGTAGTTGTGGTGATGATGAAAAAAGCGCTGATCTGAAAAGCCAGCCTGATAGCCGCCAAATAATCCTTTAGTTATATAAACTAACCCATTTTCGTCCTCTGGAACGATTGCGCCATAATTGACACTCCGGTCTAACAGGATATTGTGAGCTGATTCAGAGCCGATTTTAAGTAACATATGCCCATACAGCGAGGCCGGGTTGCTCATGTATCCAGAGGCAAACACTAAGCTGATAGAATTCCAGTCACCTTCATTTTTCCATTCATCCAAAGCCACGCAAGCTGGCGCTTTTGGCAACGGAACGCCTTGGGATCTTAGCCACTTGGCTCGAGCCGGAAATTGGCACTGTGAACTAGGCTCACGTTGAAAAGCTGCAATAGTTGCATTAAGTTCGTTAGCTGGTGAAAATTGGGTGTGATCAGATAGAAAAAAAGAAGCTGATTTTATTAAACTGTGGCCATCTTTCTTTAGATGGAGAAGTTTTTGCCACGTTGTGTTTTGGGCCAGCTCGTTGGTATCAAAGCTTAATGTGGCTGTACTATAAAACAGTAAGCTGTAAGCTGAATATTTAAGAACGGTCTTCATCAAAAAAGTGAGCACAGCGCTACTAGATGTGCTCACCTATGCTATTTAGCTTGCGTTACACTGAGCTGAGTAGCTAGTCGAAACGCGAGTTTCTACGATGTTGTATAGTGCTTCAGCGTTATTCGCAGGCTGCGCTGCGTAGTCATTTCTGATAGCGGTTACAATGTCAGCTGTTGCTGCTGCGTCACAGCCACGTACTGCTAACATCGCAGATACGTATTCACCTTGACCTTCTGCAATTTCTTGCTCAAGTGTAGGGAATGTTTGCTGAATAAACATTGCAGTTTTTACTTCACGACCAGCACAAGATTCTACAGATGAAATCTTTGTAGAAACAGCGGTCGTACCAAGGTCCCAAATGATATTCGAAATTGCAGCAGCAGCACCATTATCTGGGAAGATAATTGCACCGATACCACATTCTTGCCAAGGGTTTACAGAATCAGAAGCGTGTGCAGCTAGAGGGGCAGTCATTGCACCAACGACGATTGCTGCAGCTAGAGTAGTTTTAAACATTTTACATCCTATAGTTGTTTTTATTTCGCCTAGTCTTCAAAGGCGGAACGGAATTCTATAGGTTAATTTTTAATTCCACAACAATAAACCTCTCACACTTGTAAATTTGTGTAAATGCCTCAGGCGGCTTTAGGCTACTGCTGCTATATTCAATACACTTGAATGAGTTTGGTGCTTATCATGGCAATAATTAGTGAATTTAGACCCGGTTATTTTTGTTGGATTGAATTGTGTTCAAGCGACTGGCAGTCAGCAAAACCCTTCTATAGCCAACTATTTGATTGGCAAATTCTTGACCAACCCATCGGTGAAGATTGTTATTACACCATGTTGCAAAAAGAAGTCGATGATGTCGCTGCTATGTATCAGATGACCGCTGAGCAACAACAAGAAGGTATGCCTAGTCACTGGCTTGCTTATGTAGCGGTAGACAATGTCGATGAATGTTTAAACAAAGCCAACGAACTCGGTGCTGAAGTGCTTGCAGGCCCTCATGATGTCCCAGGGGCAGGGCGGATGGTGATGTTAAAGGAGCCAGGTGGAGCGGTGTTTGCGTTATGGCAAGAGGGTGGCCATATTGGGACGCAGCGTCATCTTGAAGCGAATACTCCTTATTGGTTTGAGCTAGTGAGTAAAAACAGTGCCAAAAGTCGTGACTTTTATTCAGCATTATTTGGGTGGCAAGTCGAAGTCAAAGACATGGGAAATATGGACTACACCTTGTTCAAAGTAAATGAGCAACCCGTCGCTGGCATGTTAGAAATGACGGCTGAATGGGGTGAAGACATTCCTCCGCACTGGATGGTTTACATTGCGGTATTGGACTGCGATAGTAAAGCTGAATATGCCCAAAAGCTTGGCGGAGAAATTTGTGTACCGCCGACAGATATACCAGAAGTAGGTCGCTTTAGCGTGATAACAGATCCTCAAGGGGCGGTATTCTCTATCATAGAATCTGCCATGGATGATATTTCAACTTAATGCATTTCTAATTCAATCACTTTGCCATGGCAAGTGGCAAAGCTCTCAGAGAGCCGGTTTAGAATAGTATCGCGCTCTCCACTACTATTTAGCTGCTTGATAGACGCTGTTAATTTCGGCAGTAGGTCTTGGTGTTTACGATTGATATAGTGATAAATAGGATAACTCGCATCTCGTAGCCTACGCACATAAACTGCGGCGAGTCCTGACTGACATAGCGCACCAAGCGCAAATAAGTCATCAGCTAAAATTTGTTCTACATGACCTTTTTCAAGTGCTTGAAACGCAGAAACATCGTTAGAGACCGCGTTACAGGTCAACTTTTTACGCTGACAAACTTGCTCCGTTATTAAACTGCCTTGTATTACTACATAGTCTTGCTGGGTCGACAAAGTACAATGCTCCTTCTTGAGACAAAACACCGCCATTTGCACGGTTGCAAGTGGTTCGGGTATTTGCAGTAAGTTAGGATAGGCATTTGCAATAGCGCTAGTGCGTCCTGCTTCCGCATCATAAAACCCTTGATCTACATATTCTAATCCGCGCTCACTGGGTAACACGACAAGTGTGGGGGTGATATTCAAAGGTGCGTATATCTTTTGCATGAGTTGTGCGATTTGCTGTTGGCCAAGTTGATAAGCGACCAGCTCGCTGACATTGATTTGGTAGGCGAACGCCGCCTTGTGGATGAAGAAAAGCAAGAAGGTGCTAAGTGCGAGTTTCACAACATATCCTTACGGTTGTCAGAGTTATAACTGTAGCAAAGTTGTCAGAAAGTGAAAAAGTACATCATAAAAATGAATTCAGTCGAGATTGACCTTGAGTTTAGTAAACTCATACCAATTGTAATAGTTTGAGCATAGAAATCGTGAGGAGAAGGATATGACACTACATGTTTTGGTGACCGGTGCTAATCGTGGGATCGGATTAGAGTTTTGTAAACAATACTTATCTCTAGGCTGCAAAGTAACTGCGGTTGTTCGCAAAGCTTCGGCAGAACTAGAATCTCTAGGCGTGGATATCATTGAAGATATAGATGTTGCGACGGAAAATGGCGCGAAAAAGTTATTGGCGGCATTGGGCTCGGAGAAAATAGACATTCTTATTAATAACGCTGGAGTATTTCACAATGAAACGCTAGCGGAAATGGATTTTGAAAATATCGACCACCAATTTAACGTTAATGCGTTAGGGCCAATTCGAGTTACTCATGCACTGCTCGATAACCTCAAAGCAGGTAGTAAAGTTGCCATGATCACAAGTCGTATGGGTTCGATTGCAGATAATGGTTCTGGTGGTTACATTGGTTATAGAATGTCGAAAGCAGCACTGAACGCGGCGAGTGTGAGTATGGCTCACGAGCTGAAAAACCAAGATATCGCTGTTGGACTATTCCATCCTGGCTTTGTACAAACGCAGATGGTGGGATTTGCAGG
This sequence comes from Pseudoalteromonas sp. BMB, assembly GCF_001709235.1. Classification (NCBI taxonomy): domain Bacteria; kingdom Pseudomonadati; phylum Pseudomonadota; class Gammaproteobacteria; order Alteromonadales; family Pseudoalteromonadaceae; genus Pseudoalteromonas; species Pseudoalteromonas sp. BMB. Next base: position 25,420 of record NZ_MBQA01000215.1, on the reverse strand, counting down.
TGATATTGGTCCAGATGTTGCGGCGGAACGTTTAATTAAGAGAATTGAACACCTAACTATCGAAAACAGTGGTGGTTTTTGGCACTCCAATGGTGACACGCTTCCTTGGTAATCAAGCTGGGCGCATCGTCGCCCCCTTTTCAGCCATCAGCCATCTAACTGTGCTAATATAAAGCAAATACTCAGATGGTAACCTTTGATGGAATTACAACAAGATACCCCATTATCACTGCCGCTTTTTTTGTTAGACGACAACATCGAGAATCGCGATATCGACTCTCCAGATGCTGAAGTATCAGTGATGTTGAGTGAGAACCTCCTTGCTCATTTGTGCCAAAACCCAAAAGAAGATGAGAATATTAGCTTGCATATTGATGACTATGCGCTCAACAACATTAGTACGACAGTGACTGAGTTGATAGGTGCGGAACATCAGTTGCAATTGCTCATTAATCGCGGGCCTATTCTTAGTGCTGTGCTGAGCACCAGTAGCGATGCATTGTTTGTCTCGCCTCCAGTAGAAATGATGCCGACTTTTGATCTAGGGTTAGACGACGAGGGCGAGTAAATGTCTAAACGTGCACTGTTTTGTGCGGTGATTGTCGCCGTGCTTTCTGGCTGTGTGGCTTTGGGGGTGTCTAAATATGATGATATGTTTGGACCGGAACAACCCCAAGCACGAATCGAACAATATCACCAAGGCGGTGCACGTTACTTACAAAGCGTGAAGCCCATTTTGGAGTCGCGTTGTGTGGTTTGTCATGGTTGTTATGACGCACCCTGCCAGCTCAAATTGTCATCTCCAGAAGGAATAGATAGGGGATTGTCGAAGGAATTAGTGTATGACGGTACACGGTTGTTAGCACAAACACCAACCCGGCTGTTGTTCGACGCCCAAACCACAACACAGTGGCGTGAGCGTGGTTTTACCCCAGTGCTGAATGAGCGCAATCAATCTGAATACAGCAATCTAGCTGGAAGTGTGCTTTATAATAGCTTGCTGTTAAAAATGTCTCATCGTTTTCCTGAGCAAGGCATCTTGGGTAAAGAGTTTGATTTCTCTTTAGATCGAACGCAGTCTTGTCCAACCATGGATGAATTCACTACCCTTGCGAAACAACAGCCTCATGCGGGTATGCCCTACGGCTTACCAGCGCTTTCACATGATGAATTCAAAACCTTGGAAGCCTGGCTGCAAAGTGGCAGTAAAATGAGCCAGATTGCAAAGCCAAGTGTTGCAGCACAAAAAGAAGTGAAAAAGTGGGAACAATTTCTTAATCAGGACTCCAATAAGCACCGCCTTGCCGCGCGTTATATTTTTGAGCATTGGTATTTAGCTCATATCTACTTCCCTCATCTGGATGATCCTGCGTTTTTCCAATTGGTACGCTCAAGCACGCCGCCTGGCCAGCCAGTCGCACTGGTGAGCTCGGTACGTCCGTTTGACGATCCTAAGATCGATAGGGTGTATTATCGATTGATGCAAGTGCGCAGTACCATTTTGTCAAAAACTCACATGCCACTGGCATTGAACGACGCCAAACTATCACGGTTACATCAGCAATTTTATGCAGCGGATTATCACGTGGATGAACTGCCAGGTTATGAGCCAGAGCTTGCAGCAAATCCATTTAAAGTATTCAAAGATATTCCTGTCAATTCTCGTTATCAATTTATGCTGGATGAGGCCGAGTTAATTGTAAAAGGCTTTATCAAAGGCCCTGTATGTCGAGGCCAAATAGCGCTTAATGTCATCAACGACCATTTTTGGGTGGCGTTTGTTGACCCTGAAAAAAATAGCAATGAAGCGGTGAACCAGCTGCTGCTTAAACATGATGAAGATTTGGTGCTACCTGCGGCTGAGCAAAGTAATGCGTTACCGCTTTCCAGTTGGGCTAAATACGCCACTAAGCAGCAGGATTACTTACGTGCCAAAACAGAGCTTGCAGATAAGATGTTCGCCGATGGGCAGCGTCTCAATATGGACTTGATTTGGCGTGGTGAGGGGGAAAATCCGAATGCAGCATTAACTATCTTCCGTCATTTTGATAGCGCAACGGTGGTTAAAGGTTTTATTGGTCAGCCTCCCAAAACAGCTTGGGTATTAGACTATGCCTTGTTCGAGCGTATTCACTACTTGCTGGTGGCGGGTTTTGACGTGTATGGCAACATTGGTCATCAGCTTATCACACGCTTATATATGGACTTCTTGAGGCTTGAAGGTGAGCAAAACTTTTTAAATCTGCTGCCACTTAGTCATCGTCAGGAAATTAAACGCTATTGGTATCGTAAGTCACACTTGAGCTTAAGTGAGTTTATCAATCGCAAATCACTAATCGGTGCGCCAACGGGGATAAAATACGAAACGGACGATCCAAAGCAAGAGCTGTATGACAAACTGCATGCTGTGCTTAAGCCGATTCTAAATAAAGATTATGACTATCAAGCCGTCGGCAAGCCACTGCAGACATTGAATAGCATGTCCGTTAGGGCGATTAATTTGCTTCCACAGGTCTCGTTTATTATTACTAAGCAAAGTGACGGTTCACATCAAGCGTTCTCGCTATTACACCATAATGCCCACTACAACATCTCCAGTTTGTTAAATGAAGAAGGGCAAAGAGCGTATACCGAAGATACAGCGACGATTGTGCCAGGTTTTATCGGAGATTACCCAGAGGCAATTTGGTATTTAGAAAGCGAGGCAGCACAAGAAGACTTCGTCTATTCATTTAGCCAAATGAATAGTGAGTCTGATTACCGAGCGCTACGAGCGCAATATGGGATCCGCAGGACTCACCCAGAGTTTTGGCGTTATAGTGATTTAATCCACGATATTGCCAAGCAAACACGTGGTGTTGAATATGGTTTATTTGACTATAACCGTTTAGAAAACCGCTAAAAATGGAGTCTTCGGACTCCATTTTTTATGTGCTTTTTCTATAGTTGACTAGCTGCTTTTACCGCGGCTAGTAGCACGCTTTCATCCAGTCTCACTTTGTAATTTGGGTTTGCGTATTGAAATTGGATCAAGCCTTTCTTATCGACTACAAATACCGCTGGCACCGGCAAGGCAACTTTATCGTTTCCCTCAAAATCAACAAAATTTACGCCCAACTTGTTGCGATAAGCAAGGGCTGTTTTATCATCTAGGAAATAGGCGAGACCTAACGCTTGGCTCATACGCATTTCGTTATCAGACAACAGTTGGTAGTGAGGGGATTCAATTGTACTTTTTGCCAGCGCCTCAGGTGAGTCTGGTGCGATTGCAATAATTTGTGCTCCCATTTTAACAAGCTGTGGTTCAATTTCTTGGATACCCGCGAGCTGTCTTGAACAGTACGGACACCAGCCACCACGATAAACCACCAGTACGGTGATATTTTCTTTATAGCGTGTCGCGAGGTCGACAGTTTTACCTGACTTATCTTTGAGTTGTAATGCAGGGGCATCAATGCCTGGAAGGAGTGGACTCACTTGCTCAGGTGCTGCGGCGATATTAGTGATTTCAGCTGCGCTGACAAAGGCTGAACAAGCCAAAGCGAGCGATAAAATAAAATGGCGCATAAAAAGTTCCTAGGGTTTCAAGTTGATATCGACTCAGAAGACCTAAGCGCTGGCGAAAATCTTTCACTTCGGTATGATATCGCTCGTAATTGATTTCCATGAAGAGAGAGCACAATGTCTGCAAACATCACTAAGCTTGTGGTTATGCTAGAAATGCAACATGCCATGAACACCAAAGTACACCAACAATGGTTTGAACAAGGGTTTGAATGGTACCGCGCAATTTGGGTTGAGTGTGCAGAAATGCTAGATCACTACGGTTGGAAATGGTGGAAAAAGCAAACGCCAGATACTGAGCAAGTGATTTTAGAGCTAGTGGATATTTTTCATTTTGGCTTGTCTTTACGTATCGATGGCGAAACGTCATTTGAGCAACTAGCGACTCAATTAGAGGCTGAATTGGCAAAGCCAACTACCGCAGAAGACTTCAAGGAAACCCTTGAATTACTTGCAAGTGCGGCTGTGACCAAACGTGAGTTTGATGCCCATGCGTTTGCGGGATGTATGCAGCAAATCGGGATGTCTATTGACGATCTATACCGTGGATATGTCGGTAAAAACACGCTTAACTTCTTCCGCCAAGATCATGGCTATAAAGATGGCTCTTACATCAAGGTATGGAATGGCCAAGAAGATAACGAACACTTAGTCGAAGTGGTGAAAAGTCTAGATACAGCGCACCCAGACTTTAAAACACACGTGTACGACGGCTTAAAAGCTCGCTACCCAGCTTAATCTATAATAGGTAGCAAGGTACGGTAATCGGAGACTGAAAGATATTCAGTGATCTCTCGCTCTGGTTGCCGACTATCAGGATTAGCAACAGCAAGTAAATGGCCAATACCAAACTCTTGCGCAGCATTTAACACGCTAATGCTATCGTCCACAAATAAAGTGCGGGACTTATCAAAGCCCAAATCACGCTCTACCTGTTGCCACAACATTTGACTTTCCTTACTTACGCCATATTCATGGGTTGAAACCAATTTGTCGAGATACTTATCGAATTGGGTACGCTCAATTTTCAAACTTAGACTGTTTGGGTGAGCGTTGGTCAACAAGATAAGCTGTTTTCCACTCTCTCTTAAGGCCTCTAAAAACGCTGGTACATCCTCACGAATTGAGATCAAGTGTTGTACTTCACGTTTAAGCTCCATAATAGGGAGCTGTAGTTGCTCCTGCCAATAATCTAGGCAATACCATTCTATCTGGCCCATTACCGCGTCATAACGGGCGAGGATGTCGGCCCTTGCAGCCTCAAGGGTTAAGCCTTGACGTTTTGCATGTGCCTTAGGCACGACGTCGAGAAAAAAGTGATTATCAAAATGGAGGTCGAGTAATGTGCCATCCATATCTAACAAAACGGTATCGATATTTGACCAATTTAGCATAGGCATTTAACTTCAAAGGCTTTATGATTAGGTTATTCGCCATGATAGCAAATAATGATCTATGTCACATAAAAAGCATCCCACACCACCAGAAATTTTAGCTTGCGACGTCGTGGCTAAAAGCAAATTGTTCACGGTAGAAGCACTTTCGTTATCTTTTTCGAATGGCGAGCAACGAGAATACGAAAGAGTCCGTGGCGGTGGCCGTGGCGCAGTAATGATCGTGCCCATAACTGCTGATAATGAGCTATTATTAGTGAGAGAATACTGTGCAGGAACACATGACTATCAACTCGGTTTTCCCAAAGGGCTAATTGACCCTGGCGAAACCCCGGTGGAAGCGGGTAACCGAGAGCTAAAAGAAGAAGTGGGTTTTGGTGCAAATGCTTTCTCTGAACTCAAAGTAGTGTCACTGGCACCGAGTTACTTTAATGCCAAAATGCATATTTTGGTCGCTAGTGAACTTTACCCTGAACAGCTTGAAGGTGATGAACCAGAGCCACTGGTAGTAGTGAAGTGGCCGCTAGATAAATTATATGATCTGTTACATCAAGAGGACTTTACCGAAGCAAGAAGTGTCGCGGCACTACTGTTATTAAAAGCACATTTGAATCTGGAGGCGTAAATTGCAGTCCTATTTAGAGCCTTGCATCGCACTGGCAAAACGTGCCGGTGAAGCCATTATGGCAATTTATCAAGCCGATGATATTGGTAAAAAAGAAAAGTCTGACCACACTCCTGTCACTGCAGCTGATTTGGCATCTAATGAGATCTTAATGGCGGGTCTTGCTGAAATAGCACCTGACATTCCGGTAATGTCTGAAGAAACACCAATTCCACCATTGAGTGAGCGACAAAGTTGGCAACGATACTGGTTACTCGATCCTATGGATGGCACTGGGGAGTTTATTCTTGAAAGCGGTGACTTTGCCGTCAATATTGCGCTCATCGAAAATAATTATCCTGTGTTAGGCGTCATTTACTGGCCATCTCAAGGGCTGACATATTACGCCAGCAAAGATGAAGGTGCGTTTAAACGTAGTGACTCAGGCGAAAGTAAACGTATTTTCGTCTCGCCAAGAGAAACGCTTACATTGGCTGTAAGCCGTAGACAAAAGCTTGAAGCGGTAAGCCAGTACTTAAATAGTCAGTTCGACACTGTGGCACTTGGGTCATGTTCATTAAAAGCCTGCATTATCGCAGAAGGTAAGGCGGATTGTTTTTTACGAGTAGGACCAACGGGAGAGTGGGATACTGGCGCGTCACAGATCATCGTCGAAGAAGCCGGGGGTTGTATTACCGATGCTGAGTTTAACCCGTTGACCTACAATCGACGAGAAACTACCGAAAACCCAGACTTTATTGTTATGGGGCATCCCGATTGGCAATGGCAAAAGTTGATCAGTCCACATCATCGAACGATAGAATAAATAACGGTTTAAGTTGAAGGTTGTGGGATTTTTGCGCACTTAAATTGTTTTAAGCGTTAAATCCCTTGCAATAAAATTTTAATCCATTATTATAGCGGCCTCTTGAAAAGGAAGTCCTTTTTAAGAATATACAGGCGCGGGATGGAGCAGCCTGGTAGCTCGTCGGGCTCATAACCCGAAGGTCGTCGGTTCAAATCCGGCTCCCGCAACCAACATCCGTTGGATGTATAAAGTCTCAAGTACAAGACTTAAAATTAAGTACAAATACAGGCGCGGGATGGAGCAGAATGATAAATCATTCGTCGGACTCGCTAAACCTGGAAAGAATCGAAGGTCGTCGGTCCCCGACGAAGAATAGATTCACAAAAATATGCAGGCGCGGGATGGAGCAGCCTGGTAGCTCGTCGGGCTCATAACCCGAAGGTCGTCGGTTCAAATCCGGCTCCCGCAACCAATTCTTAATTAGACTGCACAATCTAAAGAATTACTCCGAAACTCGTCGGTTCACTCTTCATAAACTAATGGCTCCCGTAACCAATTCTTAATTGGACTGTAAAATCTAAAAAACTACTCCAAAACTCGTCGGTTCACTTTTCATAAATTAATGGCTCCCGCAAGCAATTTTTAATTGGACTGTATAATCTAAAGAACTCTCCCGAAACTCGTCGGTTCACTCTTCATAAACTAATGGCTCCCGCAAGCAATTTTTAATTGGACTGCACAATCTAAAAACTACTCCAAAACTCATCGGTTCGCTCTTCATAAATTAATGGCTCCCGTAACCAAGTCTTAATTAGACTGCACAATCTAAAGAATTACTCCAAAACTCGCCGGTTCACTCTTCATAAATTAATAGCCCCCGCAACCAATTTTTAATTGGACTGCACAATCTAAAGAATTACTCCGAAACTCGTCGATTCACTCTTCATAAACTAATGGCTCCCGTAAGCAATTCTTAATTGGACTGTAAAATCTAAATAACTAGTACAAAACTCGTCGGTTCACTTTTCATAAATTACTGGCTTCCGCAACCAATTCTTAATTGGACTGCAAAGTCTAAAGAACTACTCCGAAATTCGTCGGTTCACTCTTCATAAATTAATGGCTCCCGCAACCAATTCTTAATTGGACAGCACAATCTAAAGAACTACTCCGAAACTTGTTGGTTCACTTTTCATAAGTTAATGGCTCCTGCAACCAATTTTATTGGCACTGAAGTTTAAGCTTTGTTCTATAGTTAGCCTACCTTTCCTACACAATCTAAAACTTCATACTATTGATTCTGAAGCTGAGTATTTACTCTCTAGGTCATCGCCTCAATTTTCATCTTTTCAGCATTAAACTCGGTAGCTATATGCTGCGAATATTTGTCTATAAATCTTTATATGGTCTAGGCTTTTACTATCTCTTATTTGAGGTGTATGAAGATGGATTTACATAGTATTCGAGTCAAAAGTTCGTTGCCAACGGCTATGTTGACGATCGTGCTGTTATTTGTGTTTTTTGGTTTTTCAGTGTTGCTCAATAAGGTGCAATCGGCACTTGAGATCCAAACTGAAAACTATTTAAAAGCGGTGTCAGTGGTACTCAATGCGGATAGAGACTTTTATCAAGCTCAAGAAGCCTACCTCAAATTATTAGCAGGTGAAGATAAGTGGGCGGATTTTGAAGAAAACGCCGAGCAGGTCAAACAGCGCTATCAAAAGTATCTTCAGTTTATGTCACTCCACCAGAGTGAGCTGGGTAGTTTTGCAACTTTTGATGCGGACTTTCAAAGTTGGTATCGCGTGACGGTGGCGAGTATTAAAACTCCAACAGATAAAGCGCTTCAAACAGAATCTGCTAAGTTATTTGGTGCAGTTCGTGATGTGCTTGATAAAGCCGGTGAATTAGCCGATGGAAAATCTGCTGCAAGTCGTGCGGTAGTCGTTGCTGAGGTTACTCAGATAAAGTGGGGTCTTGGTGTTGGTGCCTTGCTCCTACTTGGTATTGCTTGTTGGATTGCTTATCGGATCCCTCGTCAGCTAGCAAAGCAGATAAACTTTGTGTCAGATAGGATCTCTGAAATTGCCTCTGGAGACGGAGACTTAACTGGTCGCATTGAAATCAAAGGAAATGATGAGTTTGCAAAGCTATCGCTAAACTTTAATCATTTTCTCGAGAGTTTACAGGCGATGGTTAAAGCACTTGTGAAAGATGGTGGCGAGCTGTCGAGTTTGTCGTCAAAACTCAGTCATTATGCCACACAGTGCCATGACTTAATCGACTCGCTTGGTAAGTCATCACATACCATTGTTAGCGCGGTGAATCAGCTAAGTCACTCAAGTCAAGAAGTCTCGTCGGTGGCTGAAAACTCATTGAAAGAAGCTGAAGCTTCACATCGCTACGCAGCACAAGGTAAAACGGTGTTGGCTGATTCAAAACAAAAAATCACTCATCTTGCTGATAATATGGAAGCGGCACTCTCCAGTTCGTTAGCTTTACAAAAAAACTCTGAAAACATTACGCAAGTGCTCGATGTTATTCGCGGGATTGCTGAGCAAACCAATTTATTAGCGCTCAACGCGGCAATTGAAGCGGCAAGAGCAGGTGAACAAGGTCGTGGATTTGCAGTGGTAGCTGACGAAGTCAGGTCACTGGCCACTCGAACACAAGACAGCACTAATGATATTCAGAAGATGTTAGAAGCATTCTCACATAGCGTAGAGGACTCACAAAAGACCATTGAAGATGGTAAGCAGTATGTTGATGTAGCGGTAGAAAGCTTTACGAAGGCAACGGAGCTATTGGAGTTAATTGCACAAAGTGCGGTGAAAGTGACTGAGCTTTCAGAGCAAACCGCTCATGCGACTCAGCAGCAAAATGCAGTATCTACTGAGATTAGCAGTAATCTAACCGATTTAAATGACAAAACATTGGATGGTGAGCGATTGTCTGGAGAAACGCATCAAATTTCGGATGATGTGCTGCGAGTCACCAGTAAATTGGTGGATGAATTATCCCAGTTTAAAGTCTAAGGTCTTGTAAGGTGTGCTGTGCAGCACACCTTATGAAATCAGTCTTTTGAACAGTTATTTAGCAAACTTCTTTGCATAAGCCTCAGCTTGTTTCCACACGCGCAGGGTATTGCCACCTAAAATCTTTTTGATATCAGCGTCACTGTAGCCTCTATCCAAAAGACCCTGCACAAGATTTGGATACGTTGATACGTCTTTCAGGCCAACCGGTAGTGAGTCACCCACACCATCGTAATCTGAACCAATCCCTACATGATCTATCCCTATCAACTTAACGACGTGGTCAATGTGATCTAGCACTTGATCAAGTGTGGCAAATGGAAACGGATTTTTTGCTCTAAACGCCGCTCTAAAATCGGTGCGATCTTTGTCTTTGGCTTCTTTTTGTGCTTCGTCACGCTTGTCATACCAAGCACCAGCTTTTGCCGTCACAAAGCTCGAGCCAAAGTTAATTTGGATCACGCCGCCATTTTTTGCCAAGGCTTTCAGCATTTCGTCATCCATATTGCGCTCGAATCCTGGGGTGTATTTACGCAGGGATGAATGTGAAGCAACGACCGGTACCTTTGAAATGTCCATAACCTGATAAAAGGCGTCATCGGAAATGTGTGATACATCAATGAGCATACCAATTTTGTTCATTTCAACCACAAGCTCTTTACCAAATGGGCTTAAGCCTTTCCATTTGCGGCGTACGTCATAAGAAGAGTCAGAAATATGGTTGCTTTGCGAGTGTGCTAAGGTGATATAGCGCACGCCACGGTCATAAAAATGCTTAAGGTTTTTCATCTCACCTTCAATGGGCGAGCCATTTTCCATGCCCATCGCGATAGACATAATACCACTGTCAAATTGCGCATAAATGTCGTCGGTATTGTAAGCCATCGCAAATTTATCTGGTGCGCGATGTGCTAGGGCTTCCATACCGTCAATCAGTTGATTAGCGAGTTGATAGCTTTTACCTTTACCTTCAAATTCTAAATTAGCAGGAATATAAATAGACATAAATGGCGCATTAAGACCGCCTTTTACCGCGCGAGGGTAATCAAAATCACCGCCTTCGGTTGCTTGGCTAACATCATCCCATTTACTTTGGATGCGATATGGAACGTCGATGTGTGTATCAATTAGGATGTTATCGTGAGCGAGTTTAACTGCGCGCTCAGAGGCTTTGTATTCAGTTGCATAAGCGGTAGAAACAGCCAGCGCGAGGGCGCAAAGAGCAGTGCCGAGCTTCATAAAATTGCCTTTCCTTTATAGTTATAGAAATTTGATTGTAACAACTCCTGTCACTTCGACAACTGTTTACGATTAGCGCTAAATACAAAGAAAGCTGAAGGTTTTTTAATACTCGTAATCTTCCTGTGCTTGCATTGCTTGAAATTGTTGTTTGCTAACAATATTCACCGATTCGTGTAATTCCGAGAACACGATCAGTGCTTCTCCGGATTTTAGCTGTGCTTTCACTTGCGCGACTTTGCTCTCGGTGCTGACTTCAGTATCGCCATAGTCTGTTCCTTCACGCAGCACATAGTGCTCAATAAGGTTGTCCAGCGTCTCTTGCGGAAGTTGTTGATAGGGAATGAGCATACTACTTAGCCTTACTATAAATTTGCTGTAAATATTGTGGGATAACGCTTTCTAGCCAAAACCTAGGTTTAAAGGGGTTACTTCCCGAAATAAACCCTACGTGACCACCGTGTGGGCTCACTGCAAGCGTCACCGGTGAGTTAACCTGAGCGGCTGTAGGCACGGCTTGTGATGATAGCATGGGGTCATCTTCGGCATGGATCAGGAGTGTTGGTGTCGTGATCTGGGTTAAGTAGGGCTGCGAACTTGCTTGTGCGTAATAGTCTTCCGCGCCGTTAAAACCATGCAGCGGTGCCGTTATCTTATCGTCAAACTGCCATAGGTCATCAATGGCATAAAGGGCAGGCTTGTCTATCCTAATTTGCGACTGGATGGTGTCTAGCTTACGTGAAAAAGACTTTTTCATCCTGTCTAGCAAGTATTTTTGATAGAGCTTAAAGCAGCTCTTTCTGATCACCTGACAAGAGGAAGAAAGGTGATAAGGCGCTGAGACGACAACGCCAGCCTCAAGACCGCTTTGCGATTTGGTTTCTCCCAAGTATTTGGCAAGTACATTACCGCCAAGCGAAAAGCCAACTGCAAACAATGGCCGTTTAGGAAAACGGGCTTTTAGCGTGTCTATAAAAAAGCCAAGATCTGAAGTTTCGCCGCTATGATAAGCCCTGGCTTGGCGGTTCACTTCACGTGAGCAGTTGCGAAAGTGCATCAGTACGGCATCAAAACCATGGTGTACCAACGCTTTTAATAGGCCTTTTGCATAAAAGCTGTTGATATTGCCTTCTAGCCCATGCAATACCACAACCAAAGGTGCCGATTTGTCGCCGTGTTGTGCCCATGCAAGTTCTAAAAAGTCATCGTCTGGTGTGTCTAGTGTTTCATAGTCGACGGGCACCTGTAATCTCGGCCTAAAGAATCGCGGAAGTATGGTTTGGGCATGGCGGTTGCGCATCCACCAAGCGGGTTTAAATTCGTAATTATCGGCTGTTATTGTTTTCATGGCTTGATTCATAATAGAAACTGCGTCTTTTTGGCGGTTGCTCGCAAAGCAAAGAAAGGAAGCTATCCAGTTGCAAAACACGTTTTAGCCAGTTTAACGTATTATCAGGTGAGGGTTAAGCAAATAAAAAGCACCCGACCAGTAAACTGATAAGGTGCTTTGTGCGTCGTGCTTAATTCTGCAAGTTGGGGAACTACGTCGAGCCGATCTTCTACTACTTGTTCTTCAATCGCCCCAAGGTAATACATTTAAATCTGTTCTATTGTTCGTTAGGTACTTCAGCGTCCATGACTTTTTTAATGAAAAAGTAGACGTAATAACAGCACAGCAAAATTACAATCCCTAAAAAGCCAAAAGACAGAAACAACACAGGGTCGGAAAAAAAGTCTCTAAAGAATACGTTCATGGCTGTGCCTCCTAATTTGTCGATGAGTAAATAGTAGTGGAGGTCTGAGGGGCTTGATATGATCAAGATCAAGTTTCAATCCTGAGTGAAATCAAACCTAGGCAAAGGCTTGATCTCGATCAGGTTTTATATCTAAGTTGGGTAAATAACAGGGCTTATATTGATTTAATGGCTTAGAAGTCAGTCGTATTGAATAAAGCGTCGTACTCACTCTGACTCAAATAGAGCAGCACATTGTTACTTGATTGCAGTGGTGCAGACGAAAAGCGCTTTAATGTCTCCAGCAATAGCGCTTGTTGACGCTTTTCAAGCTCAAGCTCTGCTGTCAGCATCGCAGCTCGTAACTTTTTATAGTCTTGGTAGTCTTTATGATGTGTTTTTAGGGTATGGCGGATCGCGCGTTGGGGTTGTAGCACCGCTTGGTCAAATTGCTTAGCAGTCTTTACCAGTGCGGCTAGGGTGTCGGGGGTAATCGTCAGTGCTAAAGTGTCTAGGTAACAAAGTAACAAACACAGGTTGATATTTTTGCCTGCAGCATCTTGCAAGTTCAGCAGCCGCGATTGCATCTGCGGGCGGCTGTAGAATTCACAGGCAAACTGCCAAAAGTCTTCACGACTTAGCATATCTCTCCAGTCTCATCGAAATGGTTTTGCTTTTCTTCTAACTCTTCCAGTGCCATTAATAAGTTTTCTTCTGTGTCATTAAGCTCTGGGTTTATCTTGGCTTGTTTTGCTAGTAAGTCACTTAATTTTGCCTTGTTTTCGTCCGTATATAGGCTGTTGTCAGCCAAAGCTTGCTCAATTTCGTCTGCTTGCTCAGTGAGCTTGTCGAGCTGTTTTTCGAGCTTTTCAATCGACTTTTTCAACGGCTGAATGGTTTTTCTGAATTCGGCTTCAAGACGCTTTTGCTCTTTACGATTGGCATTAGAGTTTTGCTTTGGTTCAGCCTCTGATCCACTTGATTTCGCTTGCTCTTTATTGGCATTCATAAGCCATTGGTAATAGGCATCTAAGTCATAGCCGAACTGAGAAACGGTCCCATTATCAACTAAATAGTACTCGTCAGCGGTATTTTTCAGCATGTGGCGATCGTGGGAAACCGTGACCATTGCACCCTCAAAACCTTGTAAGGCCATCACAAGTGCGTGTCGCATTTCTAAATCTAGGTGGTTGGTTGGCTCATCGAGTAACAGCAAGTTCGGCTTTTGATACACCAACATCGCTAGTACGAGTCGTGCTTTTTCGCCACCAGAAAACGGCGCAACGGGTTCGAGGGCCTTATCACCATGAAAAGCAAAACCGCCCAAGAAATCACGAATAAGCTGCTCTGGTACTTTAGGGTCTAGACGTTGAATATGGGTAACCGCACTGGCCTCAAGATCGAGAGACTCAAGCTGATGCTGAGCAAAATAGCCTACATTTAATCCTTGGTGTTGAAACACTTCTCCAGCTTGTGGGGTTAAATCGCCGGCAAGTAACTTGATTAGGGTCGATTTACCAGCACCGTTACGACCAAGTAACGCAATACGGCTACCTGGGACCAGATTAAGCTTGATGTCATGCAAAATGGTAACGTCACCATAGCCCGCTTTGGCTTGCTCTAGTGTCATCAATGGATTAGGCAAGCTTGTTGGATCTGCAAATTCAAAATTAAATGGTGAATCTGCATGAGCGGGCGCGAGCATTTCCATGCGTTCAAGGGCCTTCACTCGACTTTGCGCTTGTTTTGCTTTACTCGCTTTCGCTTTAAAGCGGGTAATAAACTTCTCTAAATGTGCAATCGTTTCTTGTTGCTTCTCGTAAAGCGCTTGGTGCTGTGCCATGCGCTCTGCTTTTTGACGCTCAAACTGAGAATAGTGACCTTTATAGACGTTGATCTGCTGTTGGTCGATATGCCAAATCTCGCCAACAACCGCATCTAAAAATTCGCGGTCGTGAGAAATAAGCACTAATGTACCCTGATAGGCGCGCAAAAAGCGTTCTAGCCAATAAACAGCGTCCAAATCCAAGTGGTTGGTTGGCTCATCCAAAAGCAATAAATCGGCATCGCGGATCAGCGCTTGCGCAAGGTTCAAGCGCATGCGCCAACCACCAGAAAAGTCGCTAACGGCAAACTCAATCTGTTCATTGCTAAAACCAAGGCCATGGAGTAGTTCTCCCGCTTTGGCTTCAATACTATACCCTTTGATGTTCTCTAGCTGTTGGTGTGCTTTTGCTTGTAGCTCCCCATCACCGTCCCGCTCCGCTTGTTGTAGCTGAGTTCTCAATACATAGTATTCAGGGTGTCCCTGTAGTACATACTCGAGGGCGCTAATGGAGAGTGCTGGGGTTTCTTGTTTTACCGATGCAATAGACCAATCTTTTGGAATAGAAAAATCACCTGAATCGAGTTGCAGCTCACCTTTTAGCAGCGCAAAGAGAGATGATTTACCACAGCCATTGGCACCGACAAGGCCCGCCTTATGTTGTGGATAAAGCGTTGCATTAGCTTGTTTTAGCAGTGTTTTACTGCCACGAAGTAGCTCGATATCAGAAAGTTGGATCATAATTCTAAAAGTCTGTCTAAATTGCGCGCATCATAGCATGGATCCAATCCCTTACTCCAAGCGTATCATGACAAATAAAATTAGGATAAAATGACAAACCTTAAACTCGGTGTTCATTAGAGGTGTAGAGTTGAAAGTTAAGAAGCGTTTTATTGCAGGGGCAAGTTGTCCAGAATGCCAAAAAATCGACGTAATGATGCTCTACAAAGAGCATGATGTTGAAAAAGTTGAATGTGTTGAGTGTGGCCACGTAATGTCACAGCCGAAAGACGCGGTACAGGCTTCCACCCGCCAGTTTGAGCAAGTTATTGGGGTGTTCAAACCGGAGTGAGTGATCACCCCGGTTTTCAATTAATTTGTTAGTAGTGCGGTGGTGGTGGCTCTTGATGTTGAGGCATTAAACCTGGGTCGCGGCCTTCCTTCATTTTCTCTGCCAATAGCTCAATTTGTCGTTGCATTTTAGCCAAGCGCTGCTGATGTGCCTTTAGCTCTTCATTTAAGGTTTCGATTGTATCTTCTTGAAAGGCAAGCTTAGCCTCAAGCTCAGTAATTCTGTTTTCGATTTCGTTCATGGCTTTTTCACCTGCGCAAATTTTTCCAGTAGTCCGCTGGAACTCTCGGTTAACAATGCAGTGTCTTGGTCTTGAAAAGCAACGTCAAATACAACCGCAGACTTGGGGCGGCTGCCTTCTCGGGGTTGTACACGCCAAGTTTGCAATCGTTCGCCATCACTCACTTGCCATAAAATAAGCTCGCGGTTAGGTGAGCCGGTAGCCAAGAGCGTTGCGTCTTGATTAAAGCGCACTGCACTGAAAATTTTCTGGCGAGCAATATACTGTAATTGTGCTTTGAGATCACCAGAAGTTAATTGCCAAATGCTCGCTTTTTTCATGCTATCTGCGGTAAAAGCAAATCTTCCTTGGTCATCTAATGCAACTTTGGTCACGCGACTTGGGTGGTTAAAGCGATGGATCACTTGCCCTGTTCTAGTATCCCAAAAGTAAGCGGTATAGTCGTTGCCTCCGGTTAAGGCAAAGTGGCCATTGGGAGACATGGCAATAGAATTGATATTTTCTTGATGTCCAAGGAACTCTATCCGCCTTCCACTCTCTAAGTCGAGGTGAACGACAACGTTATCACTGCGGGCATAGAGTAAATATCGGCCCGCATTGCTAATTGCGATATCTCGAATAGTGCCAGACTCGATCTCAAAATATCCTAGGTTTTGACCGCTTTCGATGCTCCAGATGGCGAATGTTTTATCAGTGGCAGTGACGGCCGTGGAGTTGTCATTAGCTAAAGCCAGTGAGTGAATGAGATCGTCGGGGGCATCGGAGTGACGCCATTGAAATTTGAGGCCTTGCTCTTGATTATCCCAAAGTACGGCCCCATGCTCTATGGAAGAAACAAGGCTGTAGTGACCGTCCGCAGAGATAGCAGCAGAAAATGCCCCTCTGCTGGCATGTTCTACGGTCATAACGGCTTTTGAAGTGTCAGGGCCACAGCCGGTTAAGGTGAAGCAACTGAGCATCGCGCATGCAAAGAGGAGGCTTGTCCACTTAATGTTGACGAGTTTGACCATAAATTAGGTAAATCCTCCTTAACTCCGAAGTCTACAACAGGTAGACTAAAGGCACTAAAAACAAGATATTATTTTGATATTAGCGTATTAAAAGCGTAATGTCGTTACGCGATAATGGCAAGCAAATGCATATTGGCATTCTGATCAGAGAATGTTAATGTGGCTAGCACCTTTTCTTATTAATATAAAATTAACAATGGCACCGCATATCAAGCTCTCTTGCGCGAGCATTGGTGTTTTGATAGTAGGGACTGTCGGAGAGTTGAGAATGAAACAGACAATTAAACTGTCACTCGTTGCTGCTTCAGTGTTAGCACTAGTAGCGTGTAATAAAAAAGCAGAAGAGCAGAAGCCTGCTGAAGTTAAGCTAGATACAGAGGTGCAACAGCAAGCATACGGTATCGGTGCTTCAGTTGGTAACTTCTTGCAAAAAGACTTAGCGGATAAAAAAGAGCTAGGCATTGAACTTGATCAAGAGTTACTTATGCGTGGTTTTAAAGACGCTCTGGCTGGTGAAGCTAAGCTGGATGAAGCAAAAATCCGTGAAGTACTCACTTCACTAGATTCTTCTGTTCGTGAAAAGCAAGCTGCTAAAGTTGAAGCTGACGCGAAGAAGAATAAAGAAGAAGGCGATAAGTACCTAGCTGAGAACGCGAAGAAAGAGGGCGTTCAGGTGACTGAGTCAGGTCTTCAGTATGAAGTGCTAAGCGAAGGTGATGGTAAAAAGCCAGTCGCAACAGACAAGGTGACAGTACATTATAAAGGTACTTTGTTAGATGGTTCTGAGTTCGATAGCTCTTATGCACGTAATGAGCCTGCCACTTTCAACCTAAATCAAGTTATTGCAGGTTGGACTGAAGGTCTGCAGTTAATGAACACTGGCGCTAAGTATAAGTTTACGATTCCTGCGGAGCTTGCATACGGCACTCGTAACCTTGGTAAAATTCCAGCTAATTCAACACTGGTATTTGAAGTTGAGCTGCTAGGTATCGAAGACGAAGCTGAAGAAGCTGCTGAATAATTTGGCAGTGTCTGCAAAGAAAAAGGTGAGATAGCTATCTCACCTTTTTTTATATTTTGGTGCCCGCAAATTTAGACTATTCAGTGTGATTAGAATAAAGGTTATCGATCAGTTCGTCTTCCAATTGGAAGCGCAACTCAAGCGTTTCACCTAACACAGACAAGTCGTTATCGAAGTCTGCTAATTCTTGCGTTTCTTGATTTACTTCAGCGTATTTGTCGTTGAAATCAAGTGCGGTATCAGTCGTATCTGTGATCCGAGGGTACAGTGACTGAGCCAATTTTGCGCTTTCAGGGCCTTTTTCTTGGCAGGCCTCAACAATGTTGTCATAAATTTCAAAATGACCAGCTGAAAGATAATCCATCAAAATCTGGCAGAATGACTGAATGTCAACTTGCTCAGGAAGTGCTTTACCATTTCGAGTTGGTGAGCATCCTGCAACTTTATAATATAAAACCAATAGTTCCTGACGCTCTGCTAACCATGCATCAATTACACTATGGCTGCCTCCCCATTTCTGTTGGGCTTGTTCTAACTGCGAAAGCATAGTGATTCTCCTTAAGCGGGTTACCTACCTCTATGGAAAGGGAAACGGGGCAAAAGGTCAACCAATTTTTTCTGTAAAAGCGTAAAAAGATCAAAAGATTATTGGTTTGATTATCGGGAATGTTAACAAATTCAGGAGGATAAAAATAAAAAAACCACCGAGAGAAACTCAAGGTGGTTCAAAATAGCAGTTTAGCTTGTTGCGTAATGTTGTTATTTTTCTAATTGAAGGTGTTTTGTTGTTATTTTTCTAACGCGGTAATTTTATACCAACCTTTTAATCGTGTTGCAAACAGTTTAATCGCTTGTTTCGGTAATTTTTACACAAGCTTATGAATTTGTTCCTAATAAAGTGAGGTTTAATCTAGATCATAACGAGGCGTTGGCAAGGATAGTTTAGATAGTGCCCATGTGCACTTAGTGATACAATCCGCACAATTGAATTTAAGTATTGGAATAGAGACGCTATGAGCGAATTAAAAAACGATCGTTATTTACGAGCGCTATTAAAACAACCAGTTGACGTCACACCAGTATGGATGATGCGCCAAGCTGGTCGTTATCTACCAGAGTATCGTGCCACCAGAGCACAAGCTGGTGACTTTATGAGCCTTTGTAAAAATGCAGAACTGGCATGTGAAGTGACATTACAGCCGCTGCGTCGTTATCCACTAGATGCGGCGATTCTGTTTAGCGATATTTTGACTATTCCAGATGCAATGGGACTTGGACTTTACTTTGAAACTGGTGAAGGTCCAAAGTTTGAGCGTCCTATCCAATCGTTAGATGATGTTAAAAAGCTACCAAAATTAGATCCAACCGATGAGCTTGGTTATGTAATGAATGCGGTGAGCACAATTCGTCGTGAGCTTAAAGGTGAAGTACCACTTATTGGTTTCTCCGGCTCACCATGGACGCTAGCGACTTACATGATTGAAGGCGGTAGCAGCAAAACATTCGGTAAGATTAAAAAGATGGCGTTTGCGGAGCCGCAGACACTGCACCTACTGCTAGATAAAGTGGCTGATTCGGTTATCGACTACCTAAATGCGCAAGTAAAAGCGGGTGCTCAGTCGCTAATGATCTTCGACTCATGGGGCGGGGTGTTAAGCCCACGTGACTACAAAGAGTTTTCACTACAATATATGCACAAAATTGTAGATGGCCTGATCCGTGAAAATGACGGTCGCAAAGTACCCGTGACATTATTCACGAAGAACGGCGGTCAATGGATTGAAGCAATTGCAGCTACTGGATGTGATGCAGTTGGCCTTGATTGGACGATTGATATCGCCGATGCAAAACGTCGTGTAGGCGATAAAGTTGCACTACAAGGTAATATGGATCCTTCAATGCTACACGGTACCCATGAGCGTATTCGTGAAGAAGTTCAGCATATCTTAGCTGGTTTTGGCGAAGGTAATGGTCATGTCTTTAACTTAGGCCATGGCATTACGCCTGATGTTGACCCTGAAAATGCAGGTGTTTTCATCAATGCGGTTCACGAATTTAGCCGTCAATATCACAAGTAATTTAAGTTTGAACTAAAACTTAAAATAGCAAAGAGCGCTTATTGAAGCGCTCTTTTTGTTTTTGAAATGTATTATACCAATTGCACTAAGTCTCCAATCAATTTGAAGGGTGAAATACCATATTAGCGTCGTTAAAAATTTCTCATTTAGAACAACTAAATAGCAAAATTTTTGCCTAGCTACTAAAGCTATTTCTCCGATTCAAATAGCTCATTTATCTAATACAATTGGTATTATTCAAATAAGGCGTCGATGGTGCCTTGAGCAAGTGGGTGGTATCCCGGACGTGCTTGTTGATAAACACGGTAAGCCCAGTCACGTTTGCCATTCTTAATGAGAGACTTGTATAAATTCACAATAAGCTTGCGACGACCAATACTTACTAGATGCTTTTCAAGGTCTGGGTAAATAGCTTGGTAGCCGTTACCTACTGCTAGCATATACCAAGCAAATGCGCGTTCAGCGTTGGTCGATTGCGTCAGCTTAAATGTCTTGTCCAATGCTTCCATACGCTCGATGGCGAGATCTCTTGGTAGGTTATTGATAAAGTGCAGCCACTCATGTACTGTCCAAGCGTCGGTCGGTAAATCTGCAAGTGTTTTCTCGTCTTTTAACCAAGCTTGAGTTAGCGCATCCACTTTTTCAAAGGCATCAGAAGTTGGGTTCGGTGCGTCGCTTGGCAAGCCAGGCTCATAAATCCACTCTTTGGCTTTTTCCAAGCTCACGATACCAGGATATTGCTGTAGCAAGTTTTTGTCTAAGTACGCGACGAATTCATCAGTAGTCAGAGATTTAAAAGAGAAAGTGTTAAAGTAGGTTTTAACAAACTTGTCGAACTTGTCACGACCAAACTTTTCTTCTAGATAAATAAGGAATAATTGACCTTTAGTGTAAGGTACAGAGCTAAACGCATCGTCAGGATCGCGGCCATTAAGCTCTAAATTCATGCGTGTATCAGGAGCGGCAATAGTTTTAAGTTGTGCGCGTAGGCCTGCAGCGTCAAGTGCTTGCTCCATCACCGCGCGGTCGCGGCCAAACACTTCTTCCATAATACGGTTTTCAACGTAAGAGGTGAAACCCTCATTTAGCCATAGGTCTTCCCATGTTGCGTTGGTCACTAAGTTGCCAGACCAAGAGTGCGCTAGCTCGTGGGCGATTAGGTTTACTAAACTTTTGTCACCGGCAACTACAGTTGGCGTGATAAATGACAGGCGTGGATTTTCCATACCACCAAACGGGAAGCTAGGCGGCAACATGAGCAGGTCGTATCTACCCCAAGCGTATTCACCATACATGGCATTGGTTTTGTCGATCATCGCTTGTGTATCGTTAAACTCTGCAACAGAGGCATCAAGGATTTGCGGTTCTGCAAAAATCGCAGTTTGGTGCGACATCTCTTTATATTCAAGATTACCTGCACCAATTGCAATTAGGTACGGTGGGATAGCTTGCGGCATATCAAACCAATAATCGCCATCTTTGATCAATGCGCCGGTATTGTCCGCACTCATTACCGCACGTACATCTTTAGGCGTATGTACGCGAGCAGAGTAAGTCACACGCATTGCTGGCGTATCCTGCACGGGGATCCAACTACGAGCATGAATCGCTTGAGACTGGCTATACATAAATGGGTGAGATTTACTTGCGGTTTGCTGCGGTGTTAACCACTGCAGACCTGATGCTACTGGCAAGCTGTTGTAATAAATACGTGCTTTTTTTGCTTGCTCTTTAAAGTGAATAGTTAACTTAGCACCTTTCACATCATCGCGCTTGGCAAGATCAAACTTGGCGGTATGCCATTTATCATCTTTACCTTGATACATCACTTTGTCGATTTCGAGGTCACGCGTATCTAGTACCAGTGTTTTTGCTTGGCGATTTTGCCAATCTAGTGTGTGTTCAACAAAACCTTCTAGCTGCTTATCTTCAAAGTCAACGTCTAGGTCTAAATGCAAGTGTGTGGTAATAACATCGTTAAGATTGGCGTAAGTGTGTTGGTCAACGGCTGCGTTTACATCAGCAGTGTGGACAAGGCCAGCCATGGCAAGGCTGAGCGTAAGTGCCGAAAGTTTAATCATAATGCTGCTCTTATAAAAAGAATATTCCCAATTAGAACGGCTAACATAACTAATTTCTGACCATTTAAACAGTATAAGCCGATGGGTTACATAAAATGATGGGTAAGATGACGTTAATGCGTAAGTCAGGGCAATGCGCTACACTAGCGCCAGTTTAGTTAATATTGGCAAGGTGCTGCAGTGACTAGTTTGCAGTCTTATCACACTTTTTCGCTGCCGTCGGGCTGCGAGTCCCTTATTGTTATCACAGATCCACATGCGCTGGTTGAGCTCGATTTCAGTCGTCCTTTCTTTTTAATTGGGGAAGGGAGTAATACCATTTTTCTGGAAGACTATGCTGGAACCGTTATTAAGCTTGCGACCTTAGGTGTCGATATCGAGCAACAAGATGATGATTATATCGTTACAGTCGCAGCTGGAGAAAACTGGCATCAGCTCGTTATAAAGCTGCTTGATAACGGAATTGACGGGTTAGAAAATCTCGCGCTGATCCCTGGTACTGTTGGTGCGGCGCCGGTACAAAATATCGGCGCTTACGGCGTTGAAGTATCACAATTTATCACCGCCGTTAGAGGATTTGATATCGCTGAGCGGCGCTTCATGACATTAACAAATGCCGAGTGTGAATTTGGCTATCGAGATTCAGTCTTTAAACACCGTCTAAAAGATAAGTTCGTTATTACTGAAGTGACATTGACATTGCCTAAACGTTGGCAGCCAACGTTAAGTTATGGCCCTCTACAAAGCTTGAGTGATACAGCAACCGCGCAAGAGATTTGTGAAGCGGTGATAGTTACTCGAAACAGTAAATTGCCCGATCCTGCGACGCTTGCAAATGCTGGGAGCTTTTTTAAAAATCCAGTAGTTGATAGGGCGTTTGCAGCTCAGTTGCAAAGTAAATTTCCAGAGATGCCAGCGTTTGATGTGGATAATGACAATGTAAAACTTGCGGCTGGCTGGTTAATTGACAAAGCGGGTCTAAAAGGCTGCCACCGTGGAGCCATTCGTGTGTATGAGAAACAAGCACTGGTACTTGTTCATAGTGGTGGCAGCACCGGTGAAGATTTAACACAGTTAGTGAGCCATATTCAGCAAACCGTTTGGCAAAAATTTGCTGTGTTACTCGAGCATGAAGTGCGCCTTATAACAAAGCATGGTGAATGTCAGTTACAAAGTGTGGAATGCCATGAAAACGTCTGATCATAAAAAGCAAACGATTTTAGCGGCCTTGAATAAAGGAGAATTTATCTCAGGGCAAGAACTTGGCGAGCAATTAGGTATTAGTCGCGCGGCTATTGCGAAGCATATAGCGGCGTTGCAAGAGATGGGCGTGGATATTTTTCGAGTCAATGGCCGCGGTTATAAACTCAATTATAGCTTACCGCTTATTCATCAAAGTAAGTTGAATACTCTATGGCAACAGCAGTTTCAAAGTGAGTGTCCAATCGAATATCACGCAATTATAGACTCAACGAATAGCGAGCTAATGCGTCGTTTGCAGGAAAAACAGAATATGGGCTCAGGTCATGTCTTGGTGGCTGAAATGCAGCAAGCTGGCAGAGGGCGCAGAGGTCGGGTATGGCAATCGCCCTTTGGTGCTAACCTTTATTACAGTTATTACTGGCAGTTTGACGCTGGTATGCAAGCCGCGATGGGCTTATCTATTGCTGTAGGACTTGCAGTATATGATGCGTTAAAGGTTCTTTATGGTATTTCCGTTGAACTAAAATGGCCAAACGACATTTATCTCAACCAGCAAAAATTGGCGGGTATCTTGGTTGAGCTAGAGGGGCAGGTGGAAGGGCCTTGCCATCTTGTGATTGGGATTGGGCTAAATATATGCATGCCAGAATCTGCCTCTAAACACATCGACCAAGCTTGGACAGATCTGCAAACGCACTTAGGCCAAATTGATAAAAATCAGTTAGTGGTGCAGCTCACTCACTCCTTGTCTGAGCGTCTTGCCCAGTATAAAGAGTCTGGACTGAGCGAAATGGTGACCGAATGGAATAGTCTAAATGCCTTTAAAGGTGACGCAGTGACCTTGAGTACAGGACAAAGAGAATGGCGCGGGATCTGTGAAGGCATCGATATGCAAGGCGGCTTATTGCTTAGGCAAGATGGTGAGCTTAAAGCTTTTTATGGCGGTGAAATTTCGTTAAGAAAGGTGATATCGTGAAACTGCTAATCGACGTAGGTAATACTGCAGTTAAATATGCACTTGAGCATGAAGGCCGTATTAGTCCAGTAAAAGAAAGTGATATTGAATGGCAAAAGCTAACCGCAATTATCTGCTCTCAGGTTGGTAAGGGAGCGGGATTACAGTGGGTGGAAAGTCGCGCCTCTGAGTTTGGTCTTGTGTTAGAGCAAGCACAAGTATCGCCAAGGCGAGCTGGGGTAACTTGCGCCTATCCTAATTTTAAAAATTTGGGAATTGATAGGTGGCTTGCGGTACTTGCCGCGCATGCTCTATATCCAACACAAGATATTATCGTAGTTGATTCTGGCACTGCGACCACAGTTGATGTAGTGACTGCACAAGGGATACACATGGGAGGGTGGATTTTACCAGGTATCGATCTCATGATTTCCAGTATTACCGCGCGTGCAGAGCGGGTATTTTGTGATGACAACACGCCGTTTGCCGCAGAATTTGCTAAAAATACACCAGAAGCGGTGAAAAATGGTGCGTTAGCCGCAACACTTGGGCTCGTACATAGTGCAAAACAGCAACTTAATAATGAGTCTGCGTTGGTATTGTGCGCAGGTGGATATGGCGAGTTAATAAAAAACCATATTGCGTCAGCGGTTTTTGATGACCTTTTGGTATTCAAAGGGCTGTCAGTTTGGTGGAAAAACCCACAATAACTGTAAAAATGTCATGGGATTGGCTTAAAACTGAGCGTTTGAACAATAAATTTAAATTTTTTTGCATATTCCTGTTGCATCAAGTCAATGGTTGCTCTAATATCTCGCCCCGTACTAAAGCAGTGCCGACTTAGCTCAGTTGGTAGAGCAACTGACTTGTAATCAGTAGGTCATCCGTTCGACTCGGATAGTCGGCACCATCTTTTTACCCTATCTTGTATAGGATGCTTTAGGAAAGAATTTTACGTGGAGGGGTTCCCGAGCGGCCAAAGGGATCAGACTGTAAATCTGACGGCTCAGCCTTCGCTGGTTCGAATCCAGCTCCCTCCACCACTTTATTCTTGACGGTTAGAGGTAGTTAAGAACAGGTTCCTAAAGCGGGCATCGTATAATGGCTATTACCTCAGCCTTCCAAGCTGATGATGCGGGTTCGATTCCCGCTGCCCGCTCCAGTTCGTCTGGCGTGCTGATATAGCTCAGTTGGTAGAGCGCACCCTTGGTAAGGGTGAGGTCGGCAGTTCAAATCTGCCTATCAGCACCAGTCTCCGAAGAATCTTCTCAAATACTTCCTTTGAATTGTCGAAAAAATATTTATAATAGACTGAATAATTCTAATCCACACTCGTCGTGGATTATTTTTATATGTAATCTAGATACACAAAACTTATAGGTTTCGTCATGGCAAAAGAAAAGTTTGAACGCGTAAAACCGCACGTAAACGTTGGTACTATCGGCCACGTTGACCACGGTAAAACAACTCTAACTGCAGCAATCACTAACGTACTTGCAAAAGTATACGGTGGTACAGCAAAAGACTTCGCATCAATCGATAACGCTCCAGAAGAGC
>NZ_MBQA01000214.1:0-31085 GCF_001709235.1 Pseudoalteromonas sp. BMB | reverse complement strand
GCAAAGTGGAATCCCACCCTGGGTTTTGCTATGAAACGTGTAAAGTTGGAAACCCCATCAAGGCTACACGATGTGTCATATTATGCCCTAATGTATAAGAGCATTTGAGTCTGTGCTGAGCGCTATGACATTAAGTGTTAATCGAATATGACACCCAACAATACGCCGCTTATTTAACATTACGATCTGATTTCCGTAAGCTTGGGAGTCATTATTGTGAGTTAATTGGCATTGAAGTGTTGTGACAAATTTATTTCATGACAGCAGCTTATACACTAAAACTTAGTTAGCAATGTTAACTTATCCTCATATTACAACTATTCAGGTCCCATTCCATCTTCACGCTCTTGTGACTATCCGCTATGAATAGCCTAATAAAACAAATAAGTACTTAGTAATAGATAAAAGATAGCAATATTGATTTTTTATACACTGTTGTTTTTGTTGGTTTTATTTCTGTTTTTGGTATGTAATCAATTGAAATAATGCGTAGTCATGAATGGTGGGGTGGTAAATAGGCCTTTTACGCTTAAAGTAGATTCATCAAATCGAAGCACGATAATAAAGTAAATGAGTGCTCGATATAAATTAAACTCAAAAATTGGAAATAAATATGTTCTCTACATTAAAAAAACTAGCGCTAACAACTCTACTTACTTTAACTACAGTATCTGTAAATGCTTATGAGCAAGATACTAACAGTCAAGATAGTGCAACAGTAACGGATGACTTTGTAGTAACACCTGCATGCCCTAGTTTTCCTAAGTGTTGGCCGGCTCTTCCTCCAACATCAACGTCACAACACACTACAAATAAAGAATAAAACGATAACATCGAAGAGATTGCTTACATCCTATTTCCAATGCTGAAAAAGTGGCAATAGGTGATGTACTCAGTAGTGAGCATATTACTGAATAAGCGCTACTAGACAAAAAATATAATTAAAAATCAATTAAAAACAAAAATTACACAAGGATATAATATGTTTTCTAAAATAAACTCAACAACAATGAAATCACTTTTTATCGGCACCGTGTTTTTTATTCTATGGGTGCCAGCAAAGGCTTCCGAGCAACCTTATTACTCTAATGGTACCAACACCACGGGTACCCCAAATGGTGAGATTATTACCCCAAGTTGCCCAAACTTCCCTAAGTGTTGGCCGGAAGATAACTCAACGGAAGAGTAATAATGACACTCTACCGCCAAGTGGATACTTACATGCGGTAGTTGGATTATTTAAAGTCACATAGTAAAAGGTTAAGAAAGGCGTTTTAACACCTATGATCGTTCTAGCCCGTTGTCCTCTGCAAAATGATATGTGATGCAGAGGACACTTTATCGTATCGAGTTAAAAATAGACGTTGTAAAGGTCTGTACTCGGTGCTGCTCGTTGCAGTAGCAATAGCTTTTGTTCGCTCGGGTGGAGTTGAAATTTTGCGTAGAATGCGTATTTCAGTAGAGAAGCTCGCTCAGACTTGCCTGAATTCAAATCTGTACGAACCAAATCATACTTATAACCATTTGAAACAGAATAATAGACGTATTGAGATGTAAGGTGCCAAGAAATATTAGACGCTAACTCTAGCTTTGCTATCGGTTTACTTTCTTTCATCGTGTCTAATGGTGCTCGATACAATTGGCCATCAGTACGCTGATAATATAGGTACTGGCCTTTGGGATCCTCTTTTGCACTGACTACATTAGAAAGCAGTGGTTCTGATTTACCGCTGTTGACATCTTGGCGTATAAGCCAAAACTGATTGCCTTCCTTTCGTGAGAAGTAGATTGAACGTCCATCATTGCTCCAGCTCGGGTTTTGAATATTTTCTAACTGAGTGGTTAGATGGTGTATTTGTTTGCTATTGATATCTAAGGTAAATAGTTGGCGGTCTAAAATACCGAGTATGGAGTGATGCTTCGGGTGATACTCCAGATCGCTTATATTGTGATGCTGAGTAAACTCGGTTAATAACTCCATTTTTCCTGATGTTGAATAAGTCACTATTTGGGGAATATTGTCATATTCATAGCGGAACACTATGCTACTTGAGTCTGCCAGATAATCGGGATGCCCCTCTTTACCCGCAAGTGAAAACTCAAATAAATTGTTGATACTATTGTTAAAGAATGGATTTTTAACTTCAATAATATCACGCACATTTTCTTCTTCCTTGCCTACTAACAAACAATGTTTTCCGCAGGTACTGTAAATTGAAGATAGCCCAAAATCGGTTTGTACTTGGGGGGTGAGCTCATTTTTCTGAGCGTTAAAAAAGAGGATATCATTGTTATTTGAAAGATAAAGGCCTGAACCGCTTTCATCCCAAACGATATTTTGCGGTATAAAATCAAGTACGGTATTGCTCTGCACTTTTCCAGAGGCCAATTCTAAAATGATCAAGTGTGTCCGCTGATAGTTTGAGTATCTTAAAACGCCAAGGCGTGATCCATCTCCTGAAATTGCTGAAAAGTAATCTCCATAAGGATTAAAGTCTGGGTAAGTTACCTGAGTTAGGCGCTTACTGTTAATATCGATCTTAAAGATGGTATTTGGATAATCCGATTGCTTTTTCAAGGAAAAGTACAGCGCACTATCGTCTGGAGCCCAGGATAAATTTGGCTGAGATGTATCATACTTGTAGATCACCTCTTCCTTAGAAACATCCATTGCATCATTTAGCGATAAGATGACCAGTTCTGCATGATTGCCTTTTTGCTTTTGTGCAGCTATTTTCTTTCCATTTTTAGAGAATTTAGCGGAATAATAATTAGCCCCACCTGAGCTTAGCCTTTTGGTCACGTTGGTTGACAAAGATTTAATGTATAAGTTAAAAGACCCGGATACGTCTTTACGATGAGAATAGACGACCATATCCGATTCTTTGTGGTAATCCGCCCAATCCTCTTCACCTGACATACTGGTGACTGCTTTTATTTGTTGTATTTCCTTTTTAGTAGGTTTCAAAATATAAGTGTAAGCCACATAGCAAGTAATTAATATTACTATAAGCAATATAAACAAATACTTAGCTTGATCTTGAATGGTTTTTTTAATGTTCTTATTATCAAGGGGTTGAATATTGCCAGCGGTGTGATCAGCGTCGTTACCTTGTGTGACCGTCTCGATATTTACTTCGGCAATAAGCAGGTAGCCTTTGCTTGGCACGGTTTTTATATAAGTAGGAGACTTTACATCGTCACCTAGCGCATCTCTGAGCTTTTTAACCACTCGGCGAATAGCATTGTCTGAAACGATGCGTCCATCCCAAACATGATCAAGCAGCTCCTTTTGGCTTACATAGTCACCTTGGCGCTTAACCAAGTAGCATAAAAGCTCCATGGTTAAGGGTTCTAGCTTAATTACTCGTTCGGCTTCATCCACGGCATTATTGTCATACAAGCGTGTTTTTTTGAAATCGATCTGAAATTGACCAACTGTAATTTGTTTATCTTCTAACCAAATTGCCCTGTTAACACTATTACCATTCATGATTACATTGTGTTTATTTAATGTGTTTTTTTGTTACCAATCAATGTAACACATTATAATGGGAAGTGTTTTGTCTTTCTGTGCTGATTATTCAATTATCTTGGCTAGTTTAGTTTTGTTCACCGTGTGTCGTGCACAAGGAACAGGTATTGGAAAGCGAAGATGAGCATAGAAAGAAAACATAGCACTATAAAGAAGGCACTTTTATTTAGTGGCCTATCAACTATGGTAGTAACCAGTTGCGCTAGTTATTGGTTATGGGATCGACTGAATTCTGCTCTGCCTTTATTAAATGGTGAAGTTAATCTTCCTCATGTTGAAAATGAAGTTGTTATAGACAGAGACAGAAGCGGTGTGCCATCCATTATTGCACAGACAAGAATGGATGTATCTCGAGCAATGGGCTTCTTACATGCTCAAGAGCGCTTTTTTCAAATGGATTACCTGCGTCGAAAGGCAGCTGGTGAACTGAGTGCACTTTTTGGTGAGTCTTTTGTTAGTGCTGACAAGGAAGCTAGGCTGCATCAATTCAGAATGTCTGCGCGACAAGCTTATGAAAGTTTAGATATTAGACACAAAGCACTACTTGATGCCTATGTTGAAGGCGTAAATGCTGGGCTTGAAAAGCTAGATAGTGCCCCATTTGAATATACTTTGTTACAGGCATCACCAAATCTTTGGCAAGCGGAGGATTCATTCTTAGTTTCTTTTGCCATGTTTATGGAAATGCAAGGCCATGATTACCGTAATGCACTTTATCTAAATAAGTTACGACAAAACTTACCACAGGCACTGGTTGACTTTTTGGTGCCGCTGGGTACTTCTTGGGATCAACCATTAGATACACAACATCTTGCCGCTATATCTATTCCTAGTGCTGAAGTTTACTCACTAAAAGGTGCTACTGACACTAACCAAGACATTTTGGCGTTGCATGAGCAAGCTGATTCTTTATATACAATGGCGTTACAAGATAGCCCTTCGGTTGCTGGCAGTAATAATTGGGCTGTATCGGGTGCAAATACAAAATCCGGCAAGGCTTTAGTTGCCAATGATATGCACTTAAACCTCAATGTTCCCAATATTTGGTATCGAGTTGGCTTTTCTTGGCAGGAAGCGAATGAAGACCGCAAATTAACCGGTGTTTCGTTACCCGGTCTACCGCTGATGATTGCGGGCAGTAATACACATATAGCCTGGGGTTTCACTAACTCTATGGGGGATTGGTCTGATTTGCTGCGGATCCCTGCAGATAAAGGTCAAGAACTAGTCACACATGTTACACAGCGCATTGATGTCAAGGACGCTGAGCCTGTGGAATATGTCGTTGATGTCACTCCTTACGGACCTGTCGTTGAACGTGAACAGAATGGCGATTTATTGGTTTTACGTTGGGTCGCCCATTCATCCTCTGCAGTCAACTTAGGGTTATTGGAGGTTGAGCGTGCATCTAGCGTTCATACCGCGCTGCCTTTATTCAATAACACGCATATGACGCATCTCAATGTAGTGGTGGGTGATGAGCAAGGGAATATTGGCTGGACGATGTTGGGGGCATTACCAAAGAGAGCCCATTCAGTATGGGCTCCCATCGACTATGACAATAAAGAATATGACTGGTCAGGGTACTTAACTACAGATAAATATCCGAAACGTGTTAATCCTGAATCGGGTTTTATTTTTACTGCTAATGCACGAGTCGTTTCAGGTGATGAACTAGATATTATTGGTCGCGAAAACTACGCCCTTGGCGCGAGAGCGCAGCAAATTCACAACGGTCTCAGAGTGATGCATGAGCCTAGTGAAGCCCAGATGTTGCGTACACAGCTCGATAGTCGCGCAATATTTCTCCAGCGTTGGCAGTATCTGCTGCTGTCTATTATGAATGAAGAGTTCATGGCCAAATATCCTGAATTGGCCGAATACCGAAAAATTGTCAATAACTGGAATGGTAAAGCACTTAAAGACTCCACCGGTTATTTGTTGGTGAGAGCATTCAGAACTCAGGTCGCACGCAGAGTTTTTAGCGGCATTCTGAGTGGAGTTAATGAAAGTAATCCTGACCTAAATGTTTTTGACTACTTCAGCTTAACCAGCCAGTGGGAAGGGCCGCTATGGAAGTTAGTCAATGAGCACCCTGACCATCTCTTAAATACACATTTTGAGTCTTGGCAAGCTTTGTATGCCGATGCTCTGACTTTTTTGAATGACCACTTTAATAACACTCATGGTTCGATTGCGAATGCCAAATGGGGTGACTACAACAAAGTTGCTATTTCTCATCCTGTCGCTGGTGCTCTGCCACTCATTGGGAGGTTCTTTAATATCCCAGAATACGGTGCTGACGGAGATATCAACATGCCCCTAGTGCAGGAGCAAAGCTTCGGTGCCTCGATGAGAATGGGGGTGACACCAGGTGAAGAGCAAAGTGGATTCTTTCATATGCCTGTAGGTCAAGCGTCCAATCCAATGTCGCCATACTGGATGGCGGGGCATGACGACTGGCAAAAAGGGGTGTTCTCGCCATTTTTGCCGCAGGAAACCGTTTACTCGCTCAAGCTACTCCCCGCTGAGTCTAAGGAATAAACCATGAAAAACAATAATAAACTCACAGAGGATAAGGGTATGATGCTGACATCTGCACAACTCGATATTTATCTGGATCAAAAACGATATCCAAGCTCACCAAACTATAACATTGGTGGAGTGATAACAATTAAAGAGCCTATTTGTGTGACCTCCTTTCAACAGGCTATGGCGCAACTTGTGGCTGAAAACGATGTTTTTCACCTCTATTTCCAAGAACAGATGGGTCAGCCAGTTCAGTGTCGCGCTGAAGTTGCGTGTAAGTTCGAATATCTTGACTTTAGTGCCGCTTCTGATGCGAAAGAGCAAGCGAAGCAGTTTGTAAAAACACAGCTAATGCAGCCTTTTGATTTATCTGAACCAGGTTTATATCAAACCTTCTTGCTCAAATTAACGAGCGATGAGTATTGGTATGTACCGATTGCGCATCACTTGATTACCGATGGATTTGGTTACAGCAACTGGTTTGATACGTTATTTAGGTATTATTTGGCACAGAAAGATGGAAACAGCGTTGTTGAGCCTATCCAGCTGACGCAGTTTGAGCACGTTGTCGATTATATGAATCACAATGTGGATATTAGTGCTGCAACAGCAGACTTCTGGCAGCAAAAGTTCAGCAGCCAATTGCCAGATAGAATGTTTGTTCCCAAGCAGCTAAATACCCCCCTGATGCATGAGAGCTTTTTGAGCCAGTATGCGATTGCTCAGGCTGATTATACTAGCCTATCTGAACTGGCAAAAAACATGGGAGTTCGTATACATCATCTGTTTATGGCAGCTATCTCATGTTATTTAAACCTTCAATATCATACATCTGACATTATTTTGGCTTTGCCGTTTCACAATCGTGATAAAGCCACCATGCGAGCAATTGGCGGCATAGTCTCTGTTTTACCAATGCGTTTTGGCATCGACCAACAGTGGACCATGGCTGACCTTGCGAGTGAGATCCGCACGCAAATGCGAGATGTCTCAAAGTTTAAGAAATATCCGGTAAGTAAAATTGTTGAGCACGCTCGTCAGTTGAAGCCAGACCTTGAGCGCTTATTCGATGTCCAGTTCAATTATCAAAAGCTTGATTATAAATATGCAGACGGACAGATAGACGCCGAATCAGAGTTTATCCCTCCTGGGGTGGAAACCACACCTTTGTTATTCAATCTTTGTGAATATGGCGACCATCAAGATGTGATTTTACAGATTGAAGCAAATCGCGCATTTTTTGATGAATCTGATGTGGCAGTCATATTCGAACGTCTGTTTGCTATTTTGGAAGCTATACGTCACAACCCAGAGCAGCAGATCTCAGGCTTTAACTTTTTCAATGAGCAGGATTTTCAGGCTTATCAAACGCTAAACGGCAGCTCGGAAGCGTGTGACAGTAGTAGCCTAGTGCAACGTTTTAATCAGCAAGTAACAGACCGCCCAAATAGTATTGCGCTAGTTGTTGGTGAATCTACTTGGACTTATCGCGAATTAAGCGAAAAAGCGGTGCAAATAGCTGAAATTTTAACGTCACAAGGGCTCCAATCTGGCGATTGTGTAGGGTTATGCCTCGATCGCAATGAGAATATGGTTGCCACGTTATTAGCTTGCTTATCTATAGGCGTAACCTATGTACCGCTAGACCCTTCTTATCCGCTTGATCGTCTGACCTTTATGTTTACTGATAGTCAGGCTGCGCTGTTGGTGACTGATACGCAGGTATCGAAAACGACTCCGATTGATGCGAAACATACGTTACTTATTGACCAATTAACCGCCGATATTGAGGCGCCAGGGCTGCATAGCCTTAGCTTTTTGACTAAACGTGAAGCTGTGGGTGCTTATATTTTATACACTTCAGGGTCTACGGGTCGTCCTAAAGGCGCATTGATTGCTCAACGTAGTTTAGACAACCTCATTGGTGGCATGGTCGCGCGCCTTGAACTTACAGAAGCATGTCATTGTTTAGCAACAACAACGATAGGGTTTGATATTTCGACTTTGGAAATATTTGCCCCTTTAGTTGTTGGTGGCAAAGTCACGTTGGTTGGACATCAGATAGGTAAGGATGCACTTAAACTCGCAGCGTTTGCAAATACATCTGAGTACAACTTATTCCAGTGTACTCCAACGATGTGGCAAGCCTTAGTTGAGGCTGGTTGGCAAGGAAATGCTCAAGCGACATTGGTCACTGGTGGTGAGCCGCTTTATCCAGCACTTGCAGAGCAAATGCTGTTGCGATCGAAACGAGTTATTAACGGTTATGGGCCAACGGAAGCAACTGTGTACTCCTTGGTTGAAGAGGTGCATAGAGACAAAGATGGTATACCAAGTTGCCGGTTATCAAGATCACTTCCTAATTACCGTCATTTTGTTGTTGATACTCGAGGGCAACTAGCTCCGGTTGGTGTGAGTGGTGAGCTATGTATTGCTGGCGATGGTCTTGCGCTTGAATATATAGGTCGGCCTGATATTACCGCTACTCAGTTTGTGCACTTACCTGCAGTTGCCAATGAGCGACTTTATCGAACAGGGGACTTAGTCACTTTACACCGCTCCGGTGAGATTGAGTATTTAGGTCGTTTCGATCATCAGGTAAAAATCCGTGGTTATCGTATTGAATTGGGGGAAATCGAAGAAAAGCTATCGCAACTGACCGGCATTAAGCAGGCGGTGGTGACCACGCATGGTGAGCGAGGTAGTGATGTAAAGCTGGCTGCGTATGTCATCATGGAGTCTAGTGCTGCACTTGATGTTGAGGCCATACGTACTGCACTTACAGCTGAGATACCTAACTTTATGGTGCCTCACTTTTACACCGAAATGAATGCATTTCCATTGACTTCTAGCGGCAAGGTAGACCGCAAAGCGCTGCCTGAACCCGCACATCGAGAAGTTGAGTTTCTCGCAGCAACAACTGACACCGAGCATTTGTTAAGCACGATTTGGCAGTCGCTATTTGAGCGAGATGCAATTAGCGTGACGCATAACTTCTTTGAGTTGGGTGGTCACTCTTTATTAGCCATGAAGATGTTTGGTCAGATAAGGCAAAGATTACAAGTGGATCTGCCACTTGCTTGCATCTTTGAACAGCCAACGATTAGGCAGTTAGCGAGCAAAGTCGATGCGATGTTGGAAGATCAATCATATAGTCCGGCGACTCGCAATCTGACTAAGTCGGACATCGAACGTGGACATCCTTTATCGCGCTCTCAACTGTCAATGTGGGTGATTGATAAGCTCAGTTATGGCACGGCGCAATACAATATGCCCGGAGTATTTTCCATCACTGGGGCATTGCAGGTTAGTGCATTACGGAATGCGTTAGCGCAGCTAGTTAGCCGCCATGAAGTGTTACGCACAGTGTTAATCGATGACGATTATACGGCTAAGCAATACGTACTCGAAGACTATAGCTTTGATGTGCCAATGATAGACCTCTCGGGTAAACAAGATGTGATGTCCAGTGTTGAACATT
The DNA here is from genome assembly GCF_001709235.1 of Pseudoalteromonas sp. BMB. NCBI lineage: Bacteria > Pseudomonadati > Pseudomonadota > Gammaproteobacteria > Alteromonadales > Pseudoalteromonadaceae > Pseudoalteromonas > Pseudoalteromonas sp. BMB. The sequence continues at coordinate 21,540 of NZ_MBQA01000214.1, read as the reverse complement.
TTGTTGAAGCCGAAGCGAATATGCCTTTTCAACTAGATGTGGGTTTAAAAATTCGCGCCAAAATTATTAAAACTGCGCCGGAACATCACTTTTTGCTACTGACTTTGCACCATATTGCCGCTGATGGATGGTCTATCAACATCTTAACCGAAGAGCTGAAGATGCTTTATCGCAGTGTGTTGAGAAATGAAGCTGCTGAACTTCCGACCCTGGATATTCAATACAAAGATTATGCGCATTGGCAACATCAAAACATTCAGGACGGTTTACTGGATGCGCAATTAGAGCATTGGCTTGACTTTTTGGCTGATCATCCACAAGTGCATGGTTTGCCATTGGATTATCCTCGACCAGCACAACCTTCATTTGAAGGGCGTAGCTACAAGTTGACTATTGATAGCCAAATGCGCTCGCAGTTACAGGCTTTTTGTCAGCGTAAAGACATGACGCCGTTTATGGTACTACAGCTCGTGTATGCCCTTTTAATCGCAGAGCAAAGTGGCGAAAGCGATATCCTAGTTGGCACACCTGTAGCGGGTAGAAATCATCCTGATATCGAAGGATTAATAGGGTGTTTCACTAATTCAATAGTACTTCGCAATAGGATCGATTTTGGTCGACCCCTTGAAGACTTATTGGCCGAGTCCAAACAGTCTGTGATGTCTGCTTTTGATAATCAGGATGTTCCCTTTGAACTATTGGTAGAGCGATTAAATCCCGAACGCAACCAAAGTTACAACCCGATCTTTCAGCTTTGGTTTGTTTACCACAGCCAACAATTCAACCCGATGACGTTGGATAATTTAAAAGTTGAGCTGGTGGAGCCTCATACTCCAAGTGTTAACTTCGATCTTTCATTGTCGGTATACGAACAGGAAAGCACATTAACACTGGATTGGGAGTATCGCCCTGAGTTGTTTAACGTCGATACGGTGGCGCAATACGCCGCGCGCTTTAAGGCTATTTTGCAATGGTTCCTTGAAGGGTCTGACACGTTAATTCCTTTGACACAAATGTCCTCACAAAATATTGAAGTGCCAATCGTTGAGCAAGGAGTGTTTGCTGCACGAGTGGTCGCAAATGCTACCGCCAGTCCTCAGTCAACGGCAGTGGTAAACGAAGGACAAACAGTTGCTCAGCAAGCCCTGTTTGCCAAAGTTAGACGCATGCGCGCTTATTTAGATGCTCAAGGCGTAAAACCAGGTTATTCGGTAGGGGTTTGTTTAGAACATGGTTTGGCTTTATTAGTCACTCAAATGGCCTGCTTATTCAGTGGTATCACCTTTATCGTATTAGACCCAGATAGTGATACGCAGACGATAGATGAAGCAATCAAGCGTTTTAACCTAGAATTCGCGGTTACACAGCGTCATTTAGGATCATTCTTAGCTGATACACCGGTAAAAGTGTTGGATACAACAGAAGCGCTGGCTTTTAAGGTACCGACAGGGTTTCTTGAGCCAGAAGCAAAGTTATCGATTCAGCCTATTTGTATTCTGTATCCGGGATCCGATAACGAAATAGCACTAACACAACACGATCTCGTCATGCTATCGGGCAAGCTCACCAATGAGCTTCAACCACAGCAGAGTCACAGTAATAAGTTTATTTGGAATGCATCCGTGTCCTTCGATTGCTCTGTCATGGCGCTATGTCTAATGAGTATTGGCTTCGAATTACATATCGTTGACACCAAAACACGATACTCAATTACTGAATTGAATGATTACTTAGCATCTCAACAAGTAAACCTGATTGAGCTGACGCCTGGGTACTTAAATTTAATGCACAGTCAAACTGGGCTTACGTTTAGTCACACAACGGATCTGCTTATCAATGGTACAGAGGTGGATACACACCTGACTGAAATCCTAGCGCAATATCAAGCAACATCAGATGCCAAAGTGATAGCAGTCAACGCACTTTTTGAAGAGTTCCGCTTAATCAAACTTAACCAGCTATCAGCGTCAACTCAGCATGTTGGCAGTCTTGCACAGACTCAAAGCAAAGCCATACAACTGCGCGAACGCATTATAGATATTTTGCATGATATTTATGCATCGTTACTAAAAAAAGACCAAGTCAAAGTCGATGCAGGGTTCTACGAATTAGGAGGTAATCCATTACAAGTACAGGGTTTATGTTCATCTTGTGAACAGCATTTTAACTTGGGACTAAATGTGTCGACATTTGCCAGTGGTCCCTCTGTTAGCCAATTGGCAGAACTAATCTCATCCATTTTTAACAATCAAAGTATGGCCAGTCCAACGATGACAGCTACTACTTCGCCGCAAACCTTAAGGAAATAACCATGAACACACAAACAATAATAAATCAATGTCTTGAGCAAGGAGTTCGACTCTCTGTAGAGAACGGCAACTTGCAAATCGATGCGCCAAAAGGCGGATTGAGCAATGAAATGATCACTATTTTACGAGAAAATAAAGCGCAGCTTATTGAGTTCATTAATAAATTTTCAGCACAGAAAAGTGCTGTTGAAAAACAAAAACTCAAGCGTGCGGTGATTGATGGGCCTATTCCGCTATCTTTTGCTCAACAGCGTCTTTGGATTATTGACCGTATTGAGCAAGGCTCTGCACAGTACAATATGTCAGCGGCATTTAAGCTAGATGGCAGCCTTAACCAAGCGGCTTTCATTGCTACGATCGATGCCGTGATTGAGCGCCATGAGATTTTACGTACTGTATACAAAGAAACGAACGACAAATGTGAACAGGTGATCCGAGATCAGGTTGATAGTGCGGTGACCATTATTGATTTCACTCACTTGCAAGGAGATGACCTGTACGACGAGATCCGTTCGTTGGCAGAGCAAGATGCGCTAAAGCCATTCGATCTGCAAAACGACACTATGCTGCGAGTTCAGTTAATTAAAGCGTCAGGGTCTGAGCACTATGTGTTGTTTAACATGCATCACATTGCCTCAGATGGTTGGTCTCTTGGTGTGTTAGTCAAAGAGTTCTTAGAAGTATATACCGCGTACAGTCAAGGCAAACCGAATCCGTTAGTTGAGTTGGAAGTACAATATAAGGACTATGCACACTGGCAACGTCAATGGCTACAAGGTGAAGTATTTGAAAATGAAGTGGGTTACTGGCGCGAGCAGTTAAAAGACCTACCAGCAACACACAGCCTACCATTAGACCGCAGTCGCCCAGCACAGCAAGGCTTTTTAGGTAATTCATTGCGCCGTGAATTGAGTGTCGCGCTAACGAAAAAACTAGATGCATACTGCCAACAACAGGGCGTAACACAGTTTATGGCTCTGCAAACGATTTATGCCTTATTGGTTGGTCAATGGAGCGCCGAAGAAGATGTCGTTATGGGTACGCCAGTCGCAGGTCGTATTCACCAAAACGTTGAACCACTCATTGGCTTCTTCCTAAACAACCTAGTGCTACGTACTGACTTGTCAGGTAATCCAAGTTTCAATGAACTTATCGCCAGCAATAGAACTACGCTATTAGAAGCATTTGAACATCAGCACCTGCCGTTTGATGCACTTGTTGAAGACCTGAATCCTGAGCGTAGTAGCAGTCATCAACCTATGTTCCAGCTGTGGTTTGTACTACAAAACCATGATAGTGGTACGTTCCAGCTCCCTGGTTTAGAAATGTCGGATCCGGAAGAAATCCTCTCAGGTGTTGACGTGGTCAACTTCGATATCTCACTAAGTGCTGCGGTGGAAGAAGGGAAGCTAGTTCTGGCTTGGCAATATAAATCAGAGCTGTTCGATGCACATACCATGGAGAACTTTGCTCAATCATTTGAAGCGCTGCTAGCAAATGCTATCGCTAATGGAGACGAGAAAATCTCGACAATTTCTGGTGTCACAGAAGGTACTCTACAACCTTGGCAAAATGCGAATGAACGTACCTTTGAAAACAAAACCAATCTGATTAAGTCGATTTTTGAATTCGCACAACAAAATCCAGATGCAATCGCGTTACGAGTTGAAGATGAAGCCATTAGTTATGGTGAGCTTGCAGCGAAAGTCAGTGAGTTTTCTCAGCAGTTAACAGCGCTAGGCGTGGTAACTGAGTCTCCTGTTGGTATTTGTGTCGACCGCAGTATCGAACAGCTAATTGCCCAACTAGCGGTGATGCACGCGGGTGGCGCATATGTCCCACTAGATGCTGGAGCACCTAATGATCGCATCGAATACATCATTGCTGACACTGGACTACATATTGTTGTTGCTCAGTCTCATTACAACGATAAATTCAAAGACATCAATTGTCAGACTCTGACTATCGATCACACACAGTTAGTGGCAACTGGTGAGATCAGTGTCGACGATATCAACTTGTCAGCTGAGCAATTGGCTTACGTGTTATATACATCAGGCTCAACTGGTAAGCCAAAGGGCGTGGCAGTTCAACACGGTAACTTGGTGAATCTTGCAAACAGCATGAAGCTGCTGTTGTCTGAGCGTGGGGTTTCAGGTCAATATCGCTGGGCATGGAACGCGCCGATGATTTTCGATGCTTCTGTTCAGGCTCTGACTCAGTTGGCTTTTGGTGTGGAGCTAAATCTACTAAAAGATGAATTGCGAAAGGATCCACGCAAGTTACTTAGTTACCTTACCGAAAATAAAATCGACGTACTCGATACCACCCCTGCATTAGTTGATTTAGTGCTTCGTGAAGCCAATGAGCAGGGAATTGCATTGCCGAATTTATTAATCGGTGGTGAGGCTATCAGCTCTGAATTATGGCAAAAAGTGGCATCACATGCTTCTGAACATCAACGTTTTGCGCTCAACGTCTATGGGCCTACAGAATGTACTGTTAACGCGACTTTCTCTGATATTACCGCTGAGTCTGTACCAAATATTGGGCGTCCATTGCCGAATTGCCAGACTTATATTTTGAATGATGCACTAGCACCGTTAGCGGCTGGCGCAAAAGGTGAAATATACATTGGTGGTGAAGGGGTTGCTCGTGGCTACTTTAACAATGATGTGTTAACTGAAGAGCGTTTCATCGAGTCTGCTACTTTTGGTCGTATCTACAAAACGGGTGACTTAGGACGTTGGCTGGCAGATGGCACTATTGAATACCTCGGACGCAGTGACTTCCAAGTTAAGTTACGTGGTTATCGTATCGAACTAAACGAAATTGAGTCTGTTATTTTGGAAGATGCGGGCGTGACTGATGCCGCAGTACTCGTCAAGGATGAACAGCTAGTCGCTTACGTGGCAGGTGCAGATGTAAACCAAAATAGACTCAGTGATTGGATGAAAGCAAAACTTCCTGCTTACATGGTTGCTGCCACCATCATTGAAGTTGAAGAAATCCCGTTAACGAAAAATGGTAAGCAGGATCGCAAAGCGCTACTTAGCATTGAGCTTGAAGAAGTGATTGATGACTACATTGCGCCAAGATCAGAGATGGAAGCGCGTTTACAAACCATTTGGCAGGATTTATTGGGCAAAGAGTCTATCAGCATGGACGACAACTTCTTCGCTATCGGCGGTCACTCTCTATTGGGGATCCGGGTTGCGAGTGCCTGCCGTGAGCAACTTAGCATTGAAATACCATTAAAAGTGCTAATGGAAAATCCAACTATTCAAGCACTTGCTGAACAGTGTGAGCTCTATGAGAAACAAAAGTTGGTAATGTCTAGCAGCGTCGCGCGTGATGATGACGAAAGGATGGTGATATGAGTGTAGAGCACATCATTGAACAGTGCTCTACTTTGGGCCTCAGGCTGTCTACGGACGGCCAGAGCCTGAATATCACTGGCGATAAGAGTAACCTGATCCCTGAACTCATAGCGATGCTTAAGGAAAATAAAACAGCTCTGATTACATATATTCAGCGGTTTGCTGCGCTAGAAGGTGAACGGCAGCGTTATCATATTACGCCAGTAGACAGAAATGGGCTTCTGCCCGTTTCTTCTGCACAACGCCGGATTTGGTTATCACAGCAGATGTCAGATGCTACGGCGACTTACAATATGCCAAATGGCGTGCACGTAGTTGGAGAGTTTGACGAGCTTATGGCTCGTCAGGCAATGCAAATGATAGTTGCTCGTCATGAAGCATTGCGCACCGTTTTACATTACCAAGGCGAACAGCTGGTGCAAACGGTACGTGAAGCGGGCGATGTTGACTTTATTATTGAAGATTACAGTCATTTATCAGCTGCAGACAGCGAGGCGCTCGCACTTGAGTTTGTACGTAAGGATGCTGACAGGCCTTTTGATCTTGAATATGACCTCATGCTTCGAGGTGGTTTTTTAAGGCAATCTTCAGAGCGGGGTATTTTATTCTTTAATGTCCATCACATTGCTGCTGATGGCTGGTCAATGGCATTGCTACTTGATGAATTCAAGCATATTTATAACGCTTTATTTCATGGTATTGCGCCACAGCTTCCCGACGTTGCAGTGCAATATGCCGATTATGCAAATTGGCAATCAGAGATGCTACGTAGTGATAATGTGGAGGGATCAAAGACCTACTGGCTAACTCAATTACAGGATTTGCCAAGCGTTCATAGTATCCCATTGGACTTTTCGCGACCGGCATCTACCGGTGGTAGAAGTGACTTTAAAGTTGCCCAGTTATCAGCTTCTTTAAGTCGCAAACTAAAAGCGTTGGCAACAACACAGCAAACATCATTATTTGTGTTGTTTCATGCCGCTATTTCGATAGCTCTGGGGCGCTACGCAGGTAGTGACGACGTTGTCGTGGGCACGCCAGTGGCAGGTAGGAAGCAAAAAGAACTAGAAAAAACGTTTGGCTGCTTTATTAACAACTTAGTGTTGCGCTTACGCCTAGACTCAAAGCAGTCATTTGCTCAGCTGTTGTCGGCAGCCAAACAAGTGAATGAATCTGCGCTAGAGCATCAGGATATTCCATTTGAATATTTAGTTGAGGCGTTAAAACCAGAGCGTAGCAATGGTTATCATCCGCTGTTTCAAATTGCGCTCGTACAGAATAATCTAGATATTAGCGCAGAGGCAGAGATCCCATTGGCGGGAGAGGTCGTGTTGCAATCGTTTGACTCAGCAGAGCTAAGCGCAAAATACGATATCCAAATAAACATCGTTGATACAGTTGATGGCATTCAAGTGAACTTTTCATTTGACACTAACCTGTTTAAGGCCGAAACCGTTGCGAGAATGACCCGCCAGTTACAGACCATTTGCAAGCAAATTGCTGACAATATTGATACTCCTATAGAGCAACTTGTGCTGATGGATGATGCCGAACTTACTCAGATACAAGAATGGGAGCAAGCCGCTGCATATCAGGGAAATAATTTACCTATTCATAGCTATGTAGAGCATTGGGCGGGTAGCAACCCAGACAAACCAGCAATTTGTGTCGCCGGTAACACTCTGAGCTATGGGGAAGTAAATACCCGAGCGAATCAATTAGCAAGATACCTACAAAGCCAAGGTGTAAGTAAAGGTGCATTCATTGGCGTAACATTCGAACGTTCTACGGAGCTCGTGATTGCCATGCTCGCGACTGTCAAAGCAGGCGCGGTTTACGTCCCTCTAGATCCCGATTATCCAGTGGCTAGGCTGCAATATATGATCGAAGATACGGCGCTAGAGCAAGTACTGACTACGACAGCGTTAGCACCCATTTTTGAGCAGTATGAGATTGCTGTCGCGGCAGTTGATGCGCTAGAAATTGAAGCTGAAATTGCAACTCACAGTGGTACTAATCTTGATTTAACTACCAGTGGTGATGATCTTGCCTACATTATTTACACCTCTGGATCGACAGGTAAACCAAAGGGGGTGATGGTTGAACACTTAGGTATTGAGCGATTAGTACACAACCCTAATTATGTCTCATTGAATTCAGCTGAAAATATCTTATTCATATCCAATACCGCATTTGATGCCGCCACATTTGAGATTTGGGGAGCATTGGCAAACGGTGCAACATTATATGGGATGGATAAGGCTTGTTTACTTGATGCCAACCGCTTTGCTGATGAAGTTCGTCGCATGAACATTTCCACAGTGTTCATCACTGTGGCGCTATTTAATCAAATCATTGCTATTCGTCCAGACGCATTTGCCTCACTAAATAATGTCATGGTTGGTGGAGAGAAACTCGATAAATATACTATTGATCGCGCGTTAGCTAATGGTAAGCCCATGCGTTTATTGAATATTTATGGACCGACTGAAAATACGACATTTAGTACTTACTATGAAATTGAAGAAGTAGGGAGAGTCCAATATCCAATCGGTAAGGCAATCTCAGGTACGGGTTGTTATATCTTGGATGCTGAGCAGCAACGCAGTGCAGTTGGCGTTGTTGGTGAGCTGTATTTAAGCGGAATAGGCCTTGCCAGAGGGTACTTAAACAAACTTGATATGACAGCAGAGCGTTTTGTCCATGTTGATTCGATTACGAGTGAGCGACTTTATCGCACCGGCGACATGGTTAAGTGGGATGAAAATGGCAATGTTTGTTATATCGGCAGAACCGATAATCAGGTAAAGATCCGCGGATTTCGTATCGAGATCGGTGAAATAGAGCAAGCGCTAACAAATCTAACTGATGTCAAAGAGGCCGCAGTACAAGTCGAAACTGAGAGTGGGCAAAAAAGCTTGATTGCTTATGTAACTTGCCATCAGGTACAGAGTGTTGAGGCGATTAAACAGGCACTTACTCCGTGTTTGCCTTTACATATGCTCCCGGCTCAGATTGTACTTTTAGAAGCGATGCCACTCACCGCAAATGGCAAAATAGATCGTGCCCGCCTGGTGCGTGAGCAAAGTAATACGGCTACGAAACTGACACCACCCTCTAGCGCTTTAGCAAGTGTAGTTGCCAATATTTGGGCTGTTGCTCTGCAGCTTGCGCCAGAGCACATTGGCATGGAAAGTAATTTCTTTGAACTCGGCGGCCATTCGCTACTGGCGATGAATGTCGTGCACAAAATTCATCATGCTGCACAATCTGAAGTGCCTGTGCAATGTTTATTTGAAGCGCCTAAATTGGCTCAATTTACCGAATTAGTCGCGCAATATCAGCATACCACTAGCTTACTTAGCGTCACCAAAGCGCCAAGTTCGGAGCAAGGTTATCCCTTGTCGGCAGCACAGCGCAGAATGTGGTTTATCGACCAACTTGGTAATGGTAGTACGCAATATAATCTAAATTATCAGTTTGAAGTTCGCGGTGATTTTAACATTGATTCAGCCGAACGCGCGTTTTTAAGCCTGCTTCAGCGTCACGAAGTATTAAGAACGTCTTACCATGAAACCGATGAAGATGAGATACAGCTGGTTCAGCCAATTTCAGCATTTACTATTGCTCACTACCATACCAGTGCAGAACACTATGCTGATGAGTTAATGAGAGTGCAAAGTGAGTTGAATGAATCATTTGATCTCACCAGTTCTCCGCTGATACGCGTGGCTTTCATTGATGGTGCTGCGCAAAATTCGGGTACCTTACTATTGTGCTTGCATCATATTGCTACCGATGGTTGGTCGATGAACATCTTGTTTAACGAGTTCGCCGAACTCTACCGTGGTGAGCAAGAAGGTAAGAAGCCAAACTTGCCGCATAATGCGCTTAATTACACGGATTATGCTGTGTGGCAGCAAACATACTTGACCAGTGAGAGTTGCTTAGCATCGCTTGAATACTGGCAGGAGTGTCTTAAGGATGCACCAGCAGAGCATGGTATTTCCTTGGATTTTCCTCGACCGAAAATTAAACAGCAAGCTGGAGCGGTTGTAACGCAGGTTCTTGCAAAGGCTGAAGCGTCGGCGTTAAAGGACTTTATCGGCACGCATAATCTAACCCCATTTATGTTGGCACATGCAGCGTTGTCGCTTGTTGTTGCACAGCATGGTCGAGAATCCCAGTGCGTAATTGGCGCGCCGGTGGCTGGTAGGCATGATCAAAAGCTAGCCGATTTAATTGGACTATTTGTAAATACCATTGCACTAACGGCGCACACCGACTTTGCGACTCTTGGAGAGTATTTAGCTCACATACGCGACATCAATATTACCGCACAATCACATAATTTGGTGCCTTTCGATTTAGTAGTTGATGCGCTAAATGTGAATCGCTCCGCAGCGATAAGCCCAGTATTTCAGATAATGTTGACTACGGATGGGGAAGACAGCTTCCGGTTTGATAAAGCAGACTCGATAGAGGCTTTATCAGGTGTTGAGTTTACCTCGCTAACGGATGGAAAGATCACAACCAAGTTTGATTTAGATATTCATTTTGAGCTGTCTGACCACCAGTTAACTGTTAATTGGGTATACGACACTAGCCTATTTAACGCATCGAGCATTGAGCGATTGTCCGAGCAGATGATGCAGTTGTTACGCGCGTTGGTAAAAGGCAATTCGCAGCGCAATATCATGACTTTACCAATGAGCGCGTTGACGCTTTGTAACGAAGCTCAAACCACAGCACTACTCGCTAAGTTGAATCCGCTAGACTCGACGCAGCCTGTTGTTGCCGAGAGTTTGGTCACATGTTGGTCAGATACTGTAGCAAAGCACGCAACTAACATCGCGCTTCACTGGCAGGATCAAAGTTGGACCTTTCAAGCATTGGCATCGCGTGTAGCAAAGTGTGCGCAAGTGCTCCAGACAGTTCATGGTATTGAGCGTGGACAGGTTATCGCTGTGCAGATGGACAAAAGTGATGAGATGGTCGTTGCTTTGTTAGCCATTATGACTGCTGGCGCAGCTTACTTGCCGCTGGACCCGAGCGCGCCGCGAGAACGAGTTGATTTTGTGCTAGCTGATGCTAAAGCCAGTCTGTTGATTTCACAGCCAGCTTATCTGACGCGCTTTGATAGCGCTCAGTGCCCAAGCACTACCGTCAATATGTTAGAAGTCGCACAAGTCGCTGGGGAAGTTACCTCTGTTATCGTCTCGGCAGAGGATCTTGCCTATGTGATATACACCTCAGGTACTACAGGGCAGCCGAAAGGTGTCATGGTATCGCACCGCAATGCAGTTTCATTGATGGAAGAGATGCAACGTTGGCCAATATGCCAAGGTGAACAAAACTGGGGATGGAATGCTAACTATGTCTTTGATGCGTCGTTGCAGGGGTTATTGCAGCTGATAGCTGGAATGGCGTTAACACCGATACCAGAAACCCTTAAGTTACAACCACAACAACTGGGCGAATACCTTAGCGACAATAACGTGACGGTATTGGATTGTACGCCAAGCTTAGTCGAAATGTGGCTGGACGAAGACCTAGATGCGCAATTACCAAACCTTATCATAGGCGGTGAAGCCATCTCTGAGTCACTTTGGCAGCGTTTGGTTAAGTGGCAGCACCAGTATGATCGGACGGCATTGAACGTTTATGGTCCAACAGAATGTACCGTCAATGCAACGGTTGCTGAAATCTCAGGATCCTGTCCACATTTAGGTGTGCCGTTATCTAATACTCGTTTGTATGTGCTTGATGATCATCAAAGATTAGTCGCAGAAGGAATGAGTGGGGAGTTGTATATCAGTGGTGAAGGCGTTGCAGAAGGGTATTTAGGTAAACCTGAGCTCACTTCCAGCTGCTTTATTGATAACCCGTTTGGTTACCACCAATCATGTCATGCTCGGTTATACAAAACAGGCGATATCGTGCGTTTTTCAGACGGTATTTTGCACTACGTAGGTCGTGCTGACTCTCAAGTGAAACTAAATGGCTATCGAATTGAATTGGCTGAAATAGAGCAGCATCTTTTCGCTTTGCCTGATGTCGTAAGGGCACATGTGATGATTAGTTATTTAGCAAGTGGTACTCCTATGCTTGTGGCATATGTACAAGGTGTATCTGAAGTGCTTGATAGTACTGGGTTGAGCGCTACATTAAGTGCGAAATTACCAAGCTACATGGTACCTCAACAATATATTGCCATGACACACTGGCCAGTTACTCGCAACGGCAAACTGGATATTTCTGCATTACCACAAGTCGAGGTTGAGCCATCCGGGGACAGTTTAAGCACTGAGACGGAGTGCAAGTTAGCAGAGGTGTGGCAAGCAGTATTGAGGCTACCGACGGATACGCTGCTGTTTAAGGGGTCGTCGTTTTTTGAGCTAGGTGGCAACTCATTACAAGCGGTCGCGCTAGTCCGAGCAATTAAAAAGGCGTTCAACGTGCAGCTCAATGCACTAGATGTTTTCCAGCAGCAAATGTTGAGTTCACTGGCAGCAAAAGTGGATGCAATGGGTAGTTATGGTGATCTTAAACAACTTGTGTGTTTGCGTGAAGGCGATGACCAACAATCCCCGATTGTGTTTATTCACCCTGTGGGTGGTCAGTTGACTTGCTATGCACAATTGGTTTCTGAATTGGAAACGAATGCACCTATTTACGGACTGCAATCCACTACCTTGCAATTTAGATCGATCACTGCGCTGGCCACGCATTATCTGTCTTTGCTTGAGGCTGATATCGAGCACCCGAATTATCATCTGATCGGTTGGTCGATGGGTGGAGTAATTGGTCACACCATGCAAAGGTTGGCACAAGAAAAAGTACTTAGTCTGACTATGATTGATTCATATGTTCCTGAGCTACATAGAAATATTGAACAAAGTGAATTACAGCGGTTAGGCGCTTTTGCTGAAGAACTTGGGGTGTCGCTGGATGGCATTGCTGTTGAAGATGTACAGCATTTGGATCACGAGCAACGTCTGGCGATGCTTCATCAGTTGTGTGTGACACAGCACCTAGTCTCTGAAGCGTTTACCTTGATGGATTTACAGATGCAGTGGCAGATATTGAGCCATAATCATGCATTATTTTTAGCCCATACCTGCATTCCTTCCGCATCCAGTGCTCGGCTAATTTACGCCAGCGATTTTACGGCTGTAGAGGGATGGTCAACACGTTTATCACATTGTGAAGCATTTGGCATTGAGGACACAGATCATCATGCCATCATGAAAGAAAACGAACTTAAAACACTGATTAATAAGTATTTAAACTAAAATTTTAAAAAGGAAATATCCATGTTAAAAGATACTGTAATTTTCAAAGAGCAATACAACGGTCAAATGCCAGCTGCACTTCAGGAGCGTTTTTTACCTGAAGGTCCAGATTTTCCGCTTGTAATTGAAGATACTAGCGGAACACACAGTGCCGCACAGTGGGTTGCTGACAATGCAGCAAAAATAGATCAGCAGCTGAAACAATACGGTGCAATTCTATTACGTGGTTTTAATCTACAGAATGAAGACGACTTCCGTGACGTCGCAAATGAGTTTATTCCGACACTCGCAAAATATATGGAAGGCGCGACACCTCGCACCAATCTCGGCAAAGGTGCTTACACCTCAACTGAGTTTCCTAATGAATTGAGCATCGCACAGCACAACGAGTTGTCATACGTTAAACAATGGCCAATGAAGATAGCATTTAGCTGCATGATCCCAGCAGAGGAGCGCGGTGCGACACCTATCGCAGACGTTAGAAAAGTGCATGACTATATTGACGCTGATATTAAAGCCAAGTTTGAAGAGCATGGTTGGATGTTAGTGCGCAACTATGGCAATGGCTTAGGCCCAACTTGGCAAAAAGCATTCAACACTGATGATATTGAAGAAGTTAAAGCATACTGTCAGAAAGCGGATGTTGAGTTGGAAATAATTAGCGCCGATCAAATCCGTACTCGCCAAGTGCGTCCTGCTATTCGTGATCACATTCATACCGGTGAAAAGGTGTGGTTTAACCATGCTGCATTCTGGCACCCGTCAAGCTTGTGTCCAGTGATTAGAAAAGAGTTGGTGTCTCAATTTGGCGAAGAAGCGTTAACTTATAACACAATGTATGGTGATGGCTCTGTGATCCCTGATGACGTGATTGAGCATATTAACGAAGCCTATAAAAAAGCGACCGTGACTTTCTTGTGGGAAAAAGGCGATGTGTTACTGATGGACAACATGTTGGTATCACACGGCCGCGATCCATTCAAAGGCGAGCGTCGGATTGTTGTTTCAATGGGCGAGCCAGTGGAACTATAAGTTAGTCATGTGGCTCGTGACTGCGAGCCCCAAAATAGCAGGTTTATTATGTTGCTTTACTATATTAAAAAATTCAAAAAGATCATGTTCTTATCGGGGCTCGCTAGTTTGTTTACTGCGGCTACATCGATAGCTTTGTTTCATATGATAGGGGAAAGTGGGGAAACCGGTTTTCAGCCTCTAGAGGTTGTTGTGTTTGTGGTATTAGTCACGTTTCTATTGGCGGCTTCAATGACGACGAGTTACTTTCTCTCTCAATACAGTGCAGGCACCGTGAACAGTGTGCGCCAAAACCTAGTTAGTCGAATTTTGGGAACCGATTATGACAAACTAGAAAAAGCTGGTAGAGCGCGACTATATAACGTTCTGACCAATGATGTGAATGCTATCTCGGGAGCGCTCGCTGAGATGCCTGCTTTCGTTTATAACAGCTTTCTGTTGTTGGCTTGTTTCGGTTATCTATTTGTACTGTCTGAAGTCATGTTTGGCATTCTTGTATTAGCTGCCTTAGTGTCATTTTTAATTACAAAAATTGTAATGACAAAAATAACCAAGGCCGCGAACCAAATGCGTGAACATCAAGACCATGTATTTGAGGGCTATAAGGGCATTTTAGATGGCGCGAAACAATTAACAGTCAACAAAGCGAGACGCCAATACTTTTTTGAGAAACGTCTACAGCCAGTGATGACTGAGTTACGCAGCAGCGAGCGTGAATATGGCTTTGCCTGGGACATTAACCGCAATATAAGTCAGGTCGTGATTTTCATCACGTTGGGTACCATAGTTGCGGTAAGTCATTATCTACAGCGCACTGAATTAGTAATGAGTTATATCCTTATTGTAACTTACATTTCGGCACCATTCGGTTATGTGATGAACCTATGGCAAAACATCGCTCGGGCGCGTGTCTCGATGCAAAAAATCGAATCTTTACAGCTTGGCAGTGAACAAGCTGGATTAACTACGGATCAGCACGCTTCGCTTTCAGATAACTGGAATAAGTTAGTTTTTAAAGATGTCTCTTTCGCTTATGAAGCGAAAGGAGAAGATACCGCTTTTTCTTTGCCTAAACTGAATCTGACTTTTAATAAAGGTGAAATTATTTTTATTACCGGTGGTAACGGCAGTGGTAAGTCAACATTCTTACACTTGCTATTGGGTCTTTACACACCCTCAAAGGGCGTAATAAAAGTGGATGAACAGGAAGTACATGCAGCTCAACTTGATAGTTATAGAGATAAAATTACGATGGTGTTGCCCGATTTCTACCTTTATCGCGAGCTGTTAGATGCTAAAGGTGACCCGGTAGATAGAGAAACGGCGAATACATTGCTGGCTCAGTTTCAATTGGATCACAAGCTAAGCGTGGATGAGGAAGGATTTTCCGCCACACAGTTTTCCCAAGGACAGAGAAAGCGTTTGGCATTGATTGCCTCAATTCTCGAAGATAAAGATATCTACGTGCTAGATGAATGGGCTGCGGATCAAGACCCACATTTTAGAGCGCTATTTTATCAAGAATTGCTGCCATGGTTGAAATCGCAAGGTAAAACAGTAATTGCAGTAACTCATGATGACAAATACTTTCACCTAGCTGATCGCCATATCAAGTTCGATCAGGGGCAGGCAGAAGAGTTTAACCAGAAAAAACAAAAAGCTGCATAATTAAAGGAGCACATATGTTTGATTTTATTAAAGGTCGCAAGACCCCAGAAACACCAAAAAATACGGATATCGAAGCTGTTGGAGCAGAAAGTGAAGTGATAGTGAAAGAATCCCAGTACACCGTAGGTGGTAAAGTGGTAAAAGAGCGCCATGTAACCGTTACCAAAGGCGATGGCGGACCAGCCCCAACCACGCCGACTCCGCCCCAAGCTCCAGCCAAATAGGTGCTGAACATTGAGTGGCGCGAGGCGAAAGCTTCGTGCCACTTTTTTAGCTCGTTTTTAGCGTGTTAAAACGATTCAGCTGACTGTATTGTAGGTACTATTGCATTCTCTTAATGTATTTTTTGACTAACCGCTGTGAGGAAGAAAAGTACACTCTTACCTTTCTCACCAATCCTCGCTACAATATTACACAATTTGTACTTAGTAAGTGCTTGTTGTCTGCTAAAGCCATTTCAGTATTACGGTGCACAATGAAGTGACCGGATTAAAGACAAGAGTATTGAATCGTACGTTTGTTTTTTGACACAAGAAAAAGGATCCTGTGTTCATGCCGTTAAATACAATTATTCTTGCTGCGGGTAAAGGCACTCGCATGCGCTCTAAGTTGCCAAAAGTACTTCACCCAATTGCTGGAAAGCCGATGGTTCAGCATGTTATCGACAATGCGGTCTCATTGGGTGCGCAGTCTACCAATTTAGTTTTCGGTCATGGTGCGCAGCAGCTACAAGCCGCGTTATCACATAATGATGTGAACTGGGTGCATCAAGCTGAGCAGTTAGGTACTGGTCATGCTGTCGCGGTAGCAAAGGAGCATATCAGTGATGACGATAAAGTACTGATCCTCTATGGTGATGTGCCTCTCACAAAGCTGAGCACGCTACAGCGTTTGCTGGATGTGACGCCAGATAACGGCCTTGCGGTACTCACTGTTGATTTAGCAAACCCGACTGGTTACGGCCGTATGCTGCGAGAAAGTGGCAAATTGGTTGGTATTGTCGAACAAAAAGATGCCTCTGCGGAGCAACTTGCTATTACCGAGATCAATACAGGCATAATGGCGGCTAACGGTGGATTATTGAAAAAGTGGCTTGGACAGCTATCGAACAATAACGCACAAGGTGAATATTATCTCACTGATATCGTGGCGATGGCGCACAGCGAAGGGGTAGAAATTACTTCTGCACAGCCTGATGATGAGATGGAAGTAGAAGGTGCGAATAACCGTGTGCAACTTGCTGCTTTAGAGCGCGCTTATCAAGCTTGGCAAGCTGAAACCTTGATGATTAATGGTGCTAGTTTAGCGGATCCTGCTCGCATCGATGTGCGTGGACAGGTAACAACTGGCGAAGATGTTCAGATTGATGTTAACGTGATATTTGAAGGCCATGTTGAAATTGGCGATGATGTCGTTATTGGTCCTAACTGCGTACTTAAAAACTGTAAAGTCGGCAATGGCGTAGTTATTAAAGCTAATACGCTTATCGAAGATGCGTTGGTTGCTGATAAGTGTACTTTAGGTCCATTTGCTCGCTTGCGTCCTGGCGCGATAATGGAAGAAGATTCTCATATTGGTAACTTTGTCGAGATGAAGAAATCTCGTTTGGGTAAAGGTTCAAAAGCTAATCACTTGACCTACCTTGGAGATGCTGAAATTGGGGAAAAAGTGAATATTGGTGCCGGAACCATCACTTGTAACTATGATGGTGTGAATAAGTCTAAAACCATTATCGGTGATAATGCCTTTATTGGCTCTAATTCATCACTAGTTGCACCGGTTGAAATTGGTAGTACGGCAACGATTGGTGCAGGTTCAGTGATTACCTCAAGTGTTAAAGATGAGCAATTGGCAGTCGCGCGAGGAAAACAGCGTAACTTGGATGGCTGGCAGCGTCCAATTAAGAAGTCATAATATTATTTAATTTTTAATATCATACAGATAGAGTTAAATATTTCTAAACCTAAATAAGGCAAGTGCGACTTGCCTTATTTCATTCCTTTCTATTACCACCCGTGGTACATTGTATTTTCAATAAAAAAATATTAACAATAATATTACCCGATAAGTGCTATGGAAAATTTATTTCGCCGTGAGGTGTTAGAGCATAAACAGCACCGCTTAGAGGGCACAATTAGCTTAATCCAACCGCCCGTATTTAAGACTCTGGGATTACTCATTTTAACGGTTGTGATTTTAAGTATCGTGTTTCTATCAAGTGGTAGCTATACCAGAAAGGAAAGAGTATCTGGCGTTATTGAGCCCAGTGGCGGACTGCTGCGCGTTGCTGCAATGCAACAGGGTGTGGTGTCTGAAGTATTGGTCAAAGAGGGTGAGCAAGTCGCTGTTGGGCAACCTTTGCTGCGAATTGCATCTGCAAAACATAGCACTGAAGCCACAGAGTTGAATCAAGCGTTACTGAATCAATATCGCTTTCAACAAAAGAACTTACTACAGCAGATAGAACAACTACGTGGACAGTACCAGCTTGATATTGAAGAGCTACAGCAACAAGAAGCAACCGCAAAAGAAAAGTTAAAAGAACTTGAGAGCCAAGCAAGTACGTTCCAAGAGCGGCTTCTACTTAATCAAGATTTAGTGTCGCAAATTGCGACCTTAAAAGGTACTGGTTATATTTCTGAACTTGAGCTACAACGTCAAAAAGACACTTTGCTTTCGCTCAAGCAACAATCGTCTTCAATCCGTTCAGAGCGTATTGCGCTTGAGTCACAGCTGAAAAATATTAAAAATCAGTTGGCGAAACTGCCGATTGAACATCAAAACAGAATTTCTCAGCTGCAATCGCAGCAAGCAGATCTACTGATTCAAATCTCGTCCATTGAGCAGGAGCGGCTTGGTGAAGTTCGCGCAGCTCAGTCAGGAGTAGTTACGGGATTACTCGCTAAACTTGGCAAAAATGTTTCCATGGGTCAGCATTTACTGACCTTGATCCCCGAACACAGTGATATGCAAGCAATCGTTTATATACCCACATCAGCGTTTGGCTTTATCAAAGAAGGACAAGAGACTAAGCTACGCTACCACGCGTTTCCTTACGAAAAGTTTGGTATATACAAAGGAAAGATTGTAGAGCTTAGTAACAGCGTTATCTTGCCTGAGGAAACCAACATGCCAGGTATAATTCAAGAGCCTGCGTACCGTGTTGTTGTTGCGTTGGATGAACAAGCAGTAAAAGCATATGGTAAAGATACAGTCTTGCGTGCAGGTATGACGCTTGATGCGGATATTGTGGTAGAAGAGCGCTCTTTATTGCGTTGGTTGTTTGATCCAGTGTTTAGCATCAAAGGCCAGTTATAAGAAGTAAAAGGGTTGATATGGAAATGGAACATGAAGGCGCAGCCAATAAGTTAGAGTTTTGGTCGCGGAAATCTTTACCAGTGATCATCCAATCAGAAGCGGCAGAGTGTGGCCTTGCGAGTCTTGCTATGGTTGCTGGATATCATGGCTATCGCACTGATTTAACTCGCTTAAGGCAGCGTTTTAGTATTTCAATCGAGGGCTGCACGCTGCTCGATATTATGCACTTTGCTGAAAAGCTCCATTTAACTTCAAGGCCTCTGCGAATTGAACTTGAAGATCTAGATGCGCTGCAAGCACCGGCAATTCTACATTGGGATATGAACCATTTTGTGGTGCTTAAAAAAGCCAACGAAAAGCGCATCGTGATCCATGACCCCGCTGGTGGCGAAAAAACCTTTACGATGGAAGAAGCCTCTAAGCATTTTACTGGCGTGGCATTGGAGTTAACGCCAACCAAAGACTTTGAAAAGAAAGAGCAAAAAGCGAGCCTTAGATTCTCCGATTTTTGGAGTCGTATTACGGGCTTAAAACGCTCACTGTTGCTTATCTTTATGCTATCCATCTTGCTACAGGTATTTACGCTGGCAGCGCCCTATTATATTCAGCTGGTTATAGATGATGTCATACTCACTGGTGACACCTCTCTCTTGACGGTGCTGGCGATAGGGTTCTTTTTAGTACTGCTTTTTGAAATCGCTACCAATGCGCTGCGTGGCTTTACCTTGCTGCACTTTGGCAATCAGATGAATATTCAATTAGGGGCGAACCTATTTCACCACTTAGTGCGCTTACCCATCGCCTATTTTGAGAAGCGCCATATGGGGGATGTCGTTTCTCGCTTCGGCTCTCTTCAGCAAGTAAAGCAGCTCCTTACAACGGGAGTCATTGAGGCGATTATTGATGGCTTAATGGCGATTATTACCTTAGCGATGATCTTCTTCTATAGCCCTATGTTATCAGCGGTTGTGTTGGTGGCTGTGATCACTTACGCGATTATCAGAATGGTCATGTATAAGCCATTTCGTAATATCAGTGAGCAAGAAATCATGGCGCGCGCGGAAGAAAATTCCAACTTTATGGAAACGGTACGCGGGATCCAAACAATTAAACTATTTGGCTCAGAGGTGAAGCGAGAAGGACAGTGGCAAAATCGCTATGCGAGTGCGATTAACCACAATATTCGCTTGGGCAATTTTAAAATTGGCTACGACGCGATTAACCGGGCGCTATTTGGTATCGAGAATATCATTGTGGTTTATTTGGCGGCGCACTTGGTGATTGCTGGTGGATTTAGTACCGGTATGCTGTTTGCTTTTATGTCTTACAAGCGTCAGTTTATGGATAAGACTGCAAATCTTATAGAAAAGCTCATTGAGTTTAAAATGTTAGGCCTCCACTTTGACCGTATCGCTGATATTGCTCTAACGGATAAAGAAGAGCTACAACCAGATCAATATCGCAAACTGAATATCGAAGGTAAAATTGAAGTAAAAAACCTGTCGTTCGCATATTCAGACGCAACACCAAATGTTATTGAAAAACTAAGCTTAATAATCAATGCGGGCGAGTCAGTAGCAATCACAGGGCCTTCCGGTTGCGGTAAGTCGACGTTACTTAAGTTAATGCTAGGGCTAAATAAACCATCCAGCGGTGAAATTTTGGTGGATGGCATATCTTTGAACCAAATTGGCGCAAGACAGTATCGTCAGCAGATAGCTGCGGTGATGCAAGACGATGAGCTCCTATCCGGTACTGTGGCTGATAATATCGCCTTTTTTGATTCACCAATCAATATGGAAAAAGTGGTGCATTGTGCTCAATTAGCAGCTATCCATGATGATATTAGCGACATGCCAATGGGCTATGACAGCCTGATTGGTGATATGGGGTCTAGCTTATCTGGAGGACAGAAGCAGCGGATCATCCTGGCGCGTGCTCTATATAAAGATCCGAAGATTCTGTTTATGGATGAAGCGACTAGTCACCTTGATACTGGGTTGGAAGAGGATATCAATGATGCGGTATCTCGGTTGAAGATAACGCGTATTATCATCGCGCATCGGAAAGAAACCATTGCCTCGGCTGACAGAGAAATTAAGCTCAAAAAGCCAGTGCACCATGAAGGGGAAGAGCAAACCTCGACATCGGGATCTGAATAAGTAAAGCGAGCATACAGCTCGCTTTATTCTATTTTTGAATAACAAGAATAGTTCATAAAGTGACTTTCACAAAGCAGTCGTCGTAGCATGTAAGTTCTGTGACGGTGGGTCCGTTACCCTCAACGCCACCTGCTACTTGCGGTGTCATTTTTTTATCTAGCGTTTTGCTGTGAGTAGTCGAAAGTGTTTTTATAATCTTCTTTTTGAATGCTATTTTCATAATTAATTCCTTCATTGATTTTTGTTTTATTAAAGATGTAAGTAAGAGTTAATTAGTTTTAGTGTTTACAATATCTTTTGCTTATTTAACCTGAGGTTTGGATAAGGAATGAGCTAACTCATTGTTTTTAATAACATATTAAATTATCCCCTTATC
>NZ_MBQA01000213.1:0-33386 GCF_001709235.1 Pseudoalteromonas sp. BMB | reverse complement strand
GCACCGACCACGCTAAGCTGGGAAAACAACCAAAAAGTCTACTACGCTTTGCTGGCAGCCCACGAAAACATATGCCTAAAGGCCTGCCTTTTGAACTCAAATCCTATATTGAATTGGTTGAACTCACAGGCCAATGTATTCGAGCCGACAAGCGAGGCTATATCTTTGAGTCACAACCCATACTCACTCGATTAAATATAGAACCGGAAAACTGGATAAAACTTACTACGCAGTTTTCTCGGGTATTCCACGGTGCAGTTGGACGCGAGCGAACAATAACCGCTTACTGCGAAACACTGCAAAAACGACGACGGACGAACCTAACAAACTGCGAGCACTTGCTGGCTTAGCAAAACTCACATTCTCAATTCTAGAATTTTCTTACTGATGTATTTGCAGCGCGTTGTCGTGCGTGATAATCCTGTTTTAGTGTAGAGATATGCTTGAGTGCTAAAAAATAACCTATCGATGAACGTTTTTGACCAAAGTGATTGAAGTATTTTTATACTCTTTTACTTCACCTCCTTGGCTTTGATGCTAATAGTGGTGGGTGTCAGCGATTTGTTGTGGTTCAATAAACCCGGACACTATTTTAGGTGGTATCTTAGGAAGGCGCAAATTAGTGGTGGGTGTCAGCGATTCAAGCGCTTTTACGTATGAATAAATTAAAAATGTTATTTTTATCAATAGGTTATTTGTTTTTGATTTGAAATAATAGGTTTGGGAAACGCGCATGCGCATTTTTCCAGATGGTATATTTAGCAGAATGCTGATAAGTTCTTTGCATACTGATAGTTAACTGTGCGCGTTTTCATTGGTCCAACGAGGTAAACGCGCACGCGCACGAATAAAATTTTATATTTCGGGAGATACATAATGGAAGTGGTACTCGAAAATAGAGAAACTGGTACTAGCAAGAAAGAGTACCGTAAAGCGCTTGTCCCGACGTGGATTAAGGTTTTTGGCTGGATATTCATTGTTATGGGGGCTCTAGTCCCGTTTTTCTACCTTACTTCTCTATTTTTTGGATTTTCAGTTTCTTACATGATGTTTGGCCTAGAGTACGAGGGACCGGCATTTGCTCTGATGCCATTGTCGATATCCACCATCATTTTAATAAATGGTATTTGTGCCTATGGCCTACTTTTTGGTAAGGAGTGGGGGTTAAATGCTTGCTTGGTGTTTGGTTACATAGGCCTTTTTATAACTATAGCTACCATGTTTATCGGTTCTGGGTTAGTAATTCGTCTAGAGCCAATCATACAGATCCCATACCTTATTAAACTTCATAAAATCAAGGCGCACCGGTGAAGCGAAATATAACCATACGCAGCCTTCGGCTGCCGGACACTCGCAAGCTCGTGCCGGTGTGCTTAGGCGTTAAATTGCAATCGAGGGGGGAGGGGGAGTTATCAAATTAGAAACATATGATGTGTTTGGTGGTGAGTCGGCTTCTGGTAACCCTTGTGGTATATTAGAGCTTGATAGTTGGCTTTCTGATGAAGATTTACAGAAAATAACTTGTGAAGCAGGACTTCCTGTTACCTCTTTTGTTATCAAAATTAATGGACAGTTTCACATTCGTTGGTTTGCGCTGGGTGGGGAAATTAACCTGTGTGGGCATGATAGCTTAGGGGCTGGTGCTGCAATCATCTCTAAGTACAAACTCGATAGTGTACTTTTCAACAGCAAACACGGAGACGTCTCAATTGCCAAAAAGAATGGTGCGTATACTCTTGAGATGCCTAGCTGGAAAGGTGAAACATGTGTCGTCCCGCCAGAAATAGCGGATTTGGCAGTTGATGCTATTGAGGTATTTTCAACTCGAGACTTAGTTATAGTCTTGCCCTCAAAAGAATCTGTAAGAGATTTTAAGCCTGATGATATGCGCTTTAAACAGCTTGGTAATTACCATGCTTTAATCGTGACTACAGTAAGTGGTTAAAATGGGTACGTATTAAGATATTTTGCGCCCAAAATTGGTATATCTGAAGATCTAGCGACAGGTTCAGCTCAATGCTCTTTAGCTCCATACTGGTTTGATAGGCTTGACTCAGATTCACTTCAGGTATACCAACTTTCGTCGTCAGGTGGCTATTTTGGCGTAAAGCGTATTTTAGGTGCTAATAGTGGTGGGTGTCACTTGTTTTCTATCACTGGATAAAACTTACTACGCAGTTTTCACGGATATTTCACGGTGCTGTTGGTCGAGAGCGAACAATAACTGCTTACTGTGAAACATTGCAAAAACGACGGCCACGAATCTGACAAACTGCGAGCGCTTGTTGGCTTAGCAGAGCAAGCTCTTCAACTCTAAATTTCTAACCGTCGTATTTGCAGCGCCTTGTCGTGCGTGATAATCCTGTTTTAGTGTAGAGATATGCTTGAGTGCTAAAAAAGAACCTATCGATGAACGTTTTTGACCAAAGTGATTGAAGTATTTTTATACTCTTTTACTTCACCTCCTTGGCTTTGATGCTAATAGTGGTGGGTGCCAGCGATTTGTTGTGGTTCAATAAACCCGGACACTATTTTAGGTGGTATCTTAGGAAGGTGCAAATTAGTGGTGGGTGTCAGCGATTCAAGCGCAGTGGTGGGTGTCAGCGATTCAAGCGTGTTCATGCTAGCCTCCGCTGTTTAGTTATTTGACAACCTAATTATAGCTCTGGCTTTTAGCTAACCCACGAAAATGCGGAGGCTAGCACCTTGTGGGGAGTCAATTATGTCTATATGTGCGGAAATTCTGTGAAAACAAGACTTCAAAATAGAGAAATTAAAGTTTGCCCGTTGATAATTCGAGAGTCAGGTGATTTTTGCGAGTTGTTACTTTTTAAGCATCCTCAAGCTGATGTTCAATTGGTCAAAGGGACGGTAGAATTAACCGATAAATCATTAGAAAATGCGGCTCTCAGGGAGCTTGAAGAGGAGTCGGGCATATCAAATGTACTAAGTACAGAGTACATGGGTAGTTGGGAAAGCGGGTTTCAAAATCAAGTTTGGCACTTTGTTTTATGTAAGACTTCGGAAAAGTTGCCTGACAGCTGGAGTTTCTATACCCAAGACGATGGCGGACACGAGTTTCAATTCTTCTGGCATAAATTAGGTGAGCCCCTTCATTTCAAATGTCATCAAGTATTTTTTGAAGCTATTAAACAAGTAGAAAGTATGCAAGTATAACAAACGACTATGGCGTCAATAGCTATTTTGGCTGGTTTCGCTCTGCTTCACATTGTAGCCAACCAAATTTTGCCTTTTAACTGAGGCGTTATATGAACTTTGAGGTCTGAGTGTTCTTACCAGTCAGTGTTTATAAAAAGACATTACGTCTAATAGGTATTTTATTAATATGTGCAGGGGTGATCTTGGGTTACTTAGCTTTTGATGCATTATTTGACCCTAGTGTAGCTATTAATCTAAATGGTGTAGAAAGGAATGATGCTGAAGCCAAAATGTTCAGTTTTATTTTACCTTTAGTCTTAATATTCGTTGGGTCAGCACTTTGTATTTCAAAAGGTGAAAATTTAACGAATCTACATAAAATCAGAGAAACATTTTGGTCTGTTTTTCACGGTAAATAGTTCATATAACAAGCGCCTAAACCAAAGGGTGCGAAATAGCGCTTGGGAGTTTACAGTGAAGAATAAATGGGAGTGCATAGCGTGTGGCTCTAAAAATAAGAGTCCAGAGCTGGTATGTGGTAACTGTGGTGTAGCTAATGAAAAGCTTTCTTCTGAGCGCAAAGCAGCAGGTGTATTGAATAAGATGGGAAGTACAAATAAGTTTAAATTTGAGTGTGTTAAGTGCCAACATACGGAATTTGAGGTGGGTGAACTCCGAGGCAAAGGAGGGTTGTTTTCTTCAATTTTTCAATTCAATAATAAACGCTTTTACCATATTAGCTGCAAGTCTTGTGGTTACAGCGAGTTCTACAAGCGGGACTTAAGCAGTAGAGAAAAGGCCATAGATCTATTCACAGGATAGCGCGCCATAACAAGGCAAATTAAAAGTGCGGACAAAAATCAGTTGGCTTGGTTCGCTGTGCTCACTCGTTTAGCCAAGCATTATTAGTCCATTATTTGGTCGTTCGCCATATACATATCGTTCTTAATTTCACAAAGTAGAGCAAAAGTCCTAACTCGGAAATGTCCCAATACAAGTTGGCTGAGCATCCGTTATCACAATAGGATTTAAAATATAACGTTGCGTTGAACGGCTGAGTTTGGCATTTATGCGAAAGTCGGATTTGATTAAGCCCTGACAGATAAAGTTCAGACTTATTCACCTTAAGATTGTTCACCTTCAGAATAAAGATGAGGAATTCGGATCAAGCCAAGGCTTGATCCGGTTTTCGCCTAGTGTTGTGGCTGTGGGGGAAAGTTAGCCAGCAACTCCGAAATGGTTTTGTTAATTGACGCTGTTCTTTGATCAGGTGATTGGTTGCTACGTAAGCGACCTTCTTTTGCACCACGCCAAACTAGCTGATTAGACGCTTTGTCTATCATATCGAGTACTAGCGTGCCCACTTCATATTCACGTGTTGTGGTCTGTGTTTGCCAACCAATACCCCAGTAGTTCCAACGCGCACCATACGTGGTGTGAAGTGAGTCAGATTCAATTTTTGTATCAACTGATGCGTGATAGTTAACCAGTAAGTCGGCCGATTGCGGATCGGTGAGGGTGAAACCTTGTTTGCTCATTTCGTTTTGAATTGCACTGCGGATCCGCTTTTCCATTAAGTCATTGACCTGGTATTCACGACCATTATTTTTTAGGTCAGCTTCGGGTGACCAAGCATAGGTTTTGTAGTTAGCGAATTGTACAGACTTATCATAATCCCAATCAGGGGTTTTGGCGCAGGCCGCTAACATCAGCACCAAAGTGGCGATAACAATATTCTTAAACATGTGTCTTTACTCCTTAGTCGGATGTTTGCTCTACCTTAACGTGTTAAGGCGTTAAATGGTAGAGACAAGCATCCTTTAATAATTGTGTCTAAGACATTAACTTGGGATTAATGTTCCACTTCTATCCAGTCTTTTTCATCCACCCAGTTTTGGCTACCTTGTGCGACACTGCGGATCGGCACCAAGTAGTCACAGCTGATCTGTGGTTTCACCGATGCAAAAATTGGTACAAACCCAAAGCTTAGTGCGGTTTCGATAATAGCCTTTTGGTTTTGTGGGTCGATATCTGCGGCTTCATCGATGTAAATTGGGATACGATACATTGCTTGCTCTTGATCAGATAGCAGATAGCGGATAAATAGCATGCCACATAAAAGCTTGATAGTGATCCGCGTACCGTTAGAGCCAGCCGAGTCAATTTTATCAAAGTGCTCAGTGTCACCTGCGCGGTTGACCACTTCAAAGCGAATGTCGAAGAGATCGGTTAACGTCAATCCCGCTTTATCACTTGCTAGTTTGATGATGTGATCTTTCGCCTCATTGACAGACTTTTCTGAGCTAGGCTGCTCACTAAGTAAGTCTAAGCTTTCGCCTTTTTCATATAAATCTGAAGTGCTGATAATGGTATCTATGCTATCAACTAGCATTTTACGAGGGATGACATTGATTTTGAATGCCTGCAAGTTAGAGATACGATGCTGGCTTATGCCTTTGTTGAAGCTGTTCATCTCTCGGCGTAAGCGGTCTAAGTCTTGACGCAGTCCTTTAATGGTTGCGGCCACTTCAGTGAGTGCCACTCGTGCTTGTTTATCGACGGCATCTCGTTCGTTATCTAAGTTATGATACGCACTGATCAGCTTTTGATACTTAATAGTAACGTCTGACTCGTTTTCAAACTTAGTGATCCCAGCATTGTAGATATGCAAGTAGGTATTACGCACATTAACGTCTAAGTTTCTAAGCTCATTACAATCTTTATTAAATTGGTGGACCACTTCTGAGAGGTTATCAAAATCTAGGTTAATTTCGATTTCGTACGGTGCCAGCTTACCCGAATATAGGTCTAGTGTGTGGTCGATACGTTCTGACTTCACTTGCTTTAGGCGATCGGCTTGGCGCACCAACAAGTCTTGCTTGCTTTTAATGATAGAGCGGCGGTCTGAAATCGAACCAGCATTACGTTGAATATCGTGTAAATACTCGTCAACTTGTTCTCGTTCCATCTCTAGTTGCTCTTTTAGTGCTTGTTGGGCATCGACCGATTGCAACATGGTTTGATATTGCTCAAAGCGCTTCATGGCCGCTTCTGTTGCCATGAGTTCATCATAAAGCGCATCACGCTCTTTTTGCTTTTCAGCGACGTTTGCGGCTACTTCACGCTGCTGTTTTAAGTCGTTAAGCGACTGTTGTAGTGACTCCAGCTGTGCTTGCAATTGGGCTTTGTTCTCACCGCTTTGCATTTGTACTGGACTTAGTTTTTTCAACTTAACGGTAGCACCAGGCACCTTAAGCTCACCACCTTGAACTGACTTAGATAGCGACTCTAAAAATGCGCCAAAGGCATCTTCGTCGGTGATATCAATTTCACCTTGAGAAGTGGTTGAAAACGATAATAAATCTGGGTTCAAGATCCGTGAGATTTCTTCCACTTCTTTTAAGGAAAGATCTTCACGCATACGAGTAAACAGGTTGAACTCAAGGTTCTTGAGTTGCAGTTTTAAACTCTTAATCTGCTTTTGTGTTTCGTTGATGCGAAAATCAAGGGTATGGAGACTTTGCCCCTGTGCACTATTAATAGAGAAGGAAAGTTGCTCATATTCCTTTTTCAACAGCGTTAAATTGGTTTTAAGCGTTGCATGATTAGTCAGTTCAAATTCACGCTTTAACGCGTGGAAATCGGTAAACCATTGCTCTATTTGGGTTTGCTTACGCTCGATATCGCGAGACTGTTGGACGTACAGCTGCTGTTTAGACTCAAATTCGCGCTTTTCGGCTTCGATGTCTTCTAGCTGTGTTGCCAGCTCTGCAAATTGCTCGTTGTGATAGTTATCATATTCAACCAAAGCTAAATCGAGTTTCGGTGCGTAAGCCGCCAGTTTACCTTTTAATACCGCTTCATTTTCAAGCATTTTCTCAAGGGCTGAAATTGGCTCTTGCATCGACTCCAGCGCATTTAGCTCACGGCGAGCGCGGTTGACCTTATCGAAAGCGCGACGCCAGACTTCATAAAAGTCGACTTTCGAGTTCGACATATGGCGTTCGAACACCTTGAGCATAAAGCGCTTTACGTCCTGTGCGCCGAGTTTATGCAGATTAAGAATACGACGGAATATTTCTTTGTATACAGGCGCATCTTGGACATTATTCAGTGGGATCATCTTCAGGTTGATATCACCATCAAATGGGGTGGCGCCACCTGTGAGCAAGGCATTAAGCTCTTGTGCTTTTAGCTCTACAGGTTTGAGTTGTTTTTCCTGTAAGTGATTAAATAGCTTAGTGTACTTGATGATACTTTTACCTTGGGTGTAATCATCAAGATTCAGTTTGCCTTGATAGCAAAAAAACTGGTGCGCGTAACCGGCTATTTTCCCCAGTCCTGCAACGCCAATGACCACATCGCCGTGGGGGAGGTTGGCCTCCAGCAATATATAGGATTGATCCGAAGAAAAGTAGAACTTACGCGTTTCTTCTAAATCGTGACCATCCCATTCAGTCAGTCTTAAATCGTTGATAAGTGGAAACTGCAGCGCATTGATCACCGAGCTTTTACCGGTGTTATTCGGAGCGCAGATTGACGCGCTTTTATCCAGAGGAATGACACATTTAGCGTATCCGGCGGTATTTAATAATGCTAGTTTACTTAAGCCGTACAACTGCTCGCTCATAGCTCGTCCTCAATATCATATTGTTCTTCGTTTACTTCCATTAGCGCGTCAATGTAGCGATAAATCGGTGCAAGTAGCATAAAGCCTTGCTCAACCTCACGGGCTAGACCCAGTCTCACCATACGTAAAAACACGTCTTTTCTGAGATCTGAGCCCGAAAAAATCTCCAACTGGTCAAAAAGATGCTTATTGAGCTGCACTATGGTTTGCATTAGCTCTAAATCGCAGCTTTCATCAAATAGTACGCGAAGCGGATCTTTACCTTGGTTGGCATAGTGTTCAATCAAAATATAAATGGTTAGGGCAATCGCACGGGAGATTTTCCCCATATTTGGCGTGCTTTCATCGCTTGCCAAATAGTAAAAGCCACGGGCATCGTGCTGTAAATCATGGCCTAAGGCTGAAAATAGCGCTTGATAGCTATCAATTTGCTGATCTAATTCTTGCCAAAGGGTAGTGTCTTGCTCACTGATATGATACCCGCTCACCAGTTTTTTATTAATGGCTTGGAGTTCATTAAGCATGTCTAAGTTAATTGTCGTCATAATGCTAATCTTGTTTTGCTTTGGCACTAAATGGATATAAAGAGAAGGTATGCGATGCGATAGTGATCTTACTCTTTTGTTGTTCTTGGCTAAGTGCCAAGTCAGATTCGTTGATCAGCTTTTGATAAAGAAACAGCATTTCGTCTGCTTCGAGATCTGGGTAGCTATCGCTTAAAAAGCCCAATAGTGCCTGGCGCTTTTTACCGGTTTGTTGAAATCTCGTTTTTACCGAGTTGTAATCTGGAATGTTAGGGCTTTGATAAGCTGGCACATCGTCGTGATCGGGCAGCTGATATTCTTCATGCTCAAACTCAACGAGACTTGCCATATAAGCGACCATGTGACGCTTTTGCCCGAGGTTAAAACGTTGAATGTCTGACACAAATTCAGGTTGAACTGGTGAGAGTAAACGGTCAACGCCGCGCTTTCTAATTTGTCCAAGGACTTTAGAGGCTTGGCGTGTAATGAGTGTATTGCGGCGTAGCTCTTCTCGTAACGGCATAAGTAGGTCGGCGCTGCGGCTTAGACTTTCTCTACCAATGAGGTGCATATCTAAAATGCGTGTTCTGAGCTGCTCCAGCATACGTTTGTCTGCAGCGCCACGACCTAATTGTTCAATTTCGTCAATTTGTTCACTGACCTGAAGCTCTATTTGATCAAAGCAACGTTGGAAAGGGCCATGAATATCGACCATTTCCAGCATAGGTTCGATATATTCGTCAAACGCTTCCAATACCGCTTTATATCTCATGCCAAGAGACAGCGTTGAGGTGTCAGACTTTGCTTGTTCAACCAAGTTCATGATAGCGCTTTCGTTATGCTCGAACAGCTTAACAATTTTACGAACTCGTTCGTCCATAATGCGGCTAAAACGGCGTAGCTCAGAGTAGTCCGCCTCTTCACCAGCTTGTGCGATGCGATTACCTAATCTTTCTAAGTCTTTTACCAGCACCGTGATCTCTTCCGCTAAACCAAGACTCTCTTCTTGTAAAAGAAAGCTGGCGAAGTCAGCGATTGCACGGTTGATTTCTAACTGTGAAGATTTAGCTAAAGGGATAATAATTTCTTGTTGGAGTAATCGATTGGTTTCTTTATAAATTCGTTCACTCGACCAGCTAGGGTTTTTCTGTTTTAGGATGTTTTGTACATCTTTTAGACTGAAATCTGCGAGCTTAAATCGTTTAAAAAGTAGCTCGAGTACGCTCCAGTGTTCATTTATCGTATTTAATAATTTTTTTGCTGGGATCATAACTTTCCAGTGTGTAGTAGCTAAGTTACATCGCTACTTCATCAATTTGTCACAAAATGTTTATCGTACGTAGCATGGGGACTGTGATGGTGCTAGAATCCGCCGCGAAAACGAACCCACCCCTTGTTACATTTAATTACAGGTTGTTTACGCATTATGGTCACGCCCATTATTCTAACCCTGATCGCCATCGCTTTTATACTCATCGTTATAGAAGATATTATTCACGTAAACAAGGCCAAAACAACGCTTTTTTTTGGTACTTTATGTTGGATTATCGCCTTTATCTCTCCAATTCATGGTCAAAGCCCAGAAATTGTACAAATTGAGCTAGACCATAACATTTTGGAAATCGCGACACTTTGGCTGTTCTTAATGGCTGCCATGACGTTTGTGGCCTACTTGAACTCAAAAGGGTTTATCCAAAATATTGTTCACCGGATCATGCCAACCCATATTAGCGAACGCAAGCTAATGTTTTTGGTCGGTGCTTTTGCATTCGTATTTTCGTCAATATCGGATAACATCACCGCGACGCTTATTTCATTAGCTGTAGTCATGTCTTTGAAATTAGACCCGAAAAAGCTAATTAGATATGCGACGTTAATCATCTTCAGTGTTAACTCCGGTGGGGTATCATTGATCACCGGTGATGTAACCACCTTGATGATATTTCTAGCCGATAAAGTGACTATCCCTGATCTGCTTTTACTAATTGCCCCTTCTATTTTTAGCGTATTTATCTTAGCTGCGATGCTATCAATCGGCATGAATGATAAGATCACCTTTGAAAAGGCTGAATTACGCAGAATTGAAAAGACTGATATCACCATTGCACTCATCTTCTTATCAACCATTTTTGCTACGTTATTCTTAAGCGTGCAATACCACGTACCGCCGATGCTAACTTTCTTATTTGGCTTGTCTTTGATGTTCTTAATGGCGCAATTCTTGATGCGCAAGAAAGACGTTAATAAGAAAATCATCGACTATATCCGTGAAATTGAATACGACACCTTATTGTTCTTTGTGGGTGTGCTGTTATTAGTTGGTGCGTTGAAAGAGGTCGGTGTACTGTCTAAGTTTACCGATTTATATCTGCATCTTGCACCGGAGTACGCAAATTACTTGGTCGGTTTAATGAGTGCGGCGGTAGATAACGTGCCGTTGACGGCTGCGCTATTAAAAGCAGACATTACGATGACTCCAGCGCAATGGCTAACCTTTACTTATGCGACTGGCGTTGGTGGCTCTATGCTTATCATTGGTTCTGCAGCAGGGATCATTGCAATGAGTAAGGTTAAAGCCTTAACTTTCTCAAGCTATCTTAAAATGAGTATCTACCTGCTTATCGCATATACCATTGGATATAGTGGTGCGTATTTCGCGGGTCAGCTTATTTAAGACCAATGGATTTAATTTTTTACCGCTTTGGGATAAGTTTTTCATAAATAACTTGACACCTAGACGGCTAAAAGATAATTTTCTTACATCGCCCGCATTGATTGCGGGCTTTTATTTTGCTTTTATTCAGATTAACAAAGGCAAAATAAACAGAAGAGGCGCGATGCTTAGGTAGTTAGTGTGAGGTGACGAGACCAATGACCACTAGTGAGGGAAGTATTCGCCGAGGAGAAAAGTTGCTCGTCGCAACGATTCTTCGGTTTACGAGGCTGAATCCTCGGAACTGTCACCGTATTGGTGGAGAGCTTCTGGCAAAGGTCATTTCAAGCGTTCGTCTTTCTAGAAATCCCATGCCGAGTTCTCCTTATAAAATTTGACTGTGCCAACAGTCGAGAGGAGAGAAAATGAATTCGCAGTATGTTGTAGCCAAATTTGGCGGTACCAGTGTCGCTGACTTTGAAGCTATGTCTCGTTGTGCCCACATTGTTCGTGACAACCCAAATGTTCGAGTGGTCGTTGTGAGTGCATGTGCTGGCGTAACCAATCACCTGGTGACGCTAACCCAACAAAAGGAAGATGAAGCCGGGCGCAAAGCAGTTGTTGCAGCGGTTGAAAACATACAGCAAGCGATTATCGATCAAGTGTCTTTGGATGCTGATCTTGCAGAGGGTTACAAGCAAACTTTCAGTGAATTTGAAAGCCTTGCGAGTTTACCAGCACTTAGCAGACAGCAATGCGATGAAATGTTGAGCTTTGGCGAGCGTTTTTCTTCTTATTTGTTTACCCAAATACTACGGAATAATCAGGTTCAGGCGTCGCGCTTTGATGTGCGTAAAGTGCTTAAAACAGATAACCAGTTTGGAAAAGCGAATCCAAATGTTGCAGCTACGCGTGAAGCTGCGCAAACCAATTTGGTCGCGCTACTTGGCGACACAGTGCAGGTGACGCAAGGGTTTATTGGTAGTGACCAATACGGCCAGACGACCACGCTTGGCCGTGGCGGTTCTGATTATAGTGCTGCATTGTTAGCAGAGGCAATTGACGCGTCAAGTGTGCATATTTGGACCGATGTTGTTGGTATTTTCAGTACCGATCCGCGTTTGTGTGTAAAGGCTAGACCTATTCCTCGTTTGAGTTTTGATGAAGCGGCCGAAATGGCGACATTTGGTGCCAAGGTGTTACATCCCGCAACTATATTGCCAGCGAGTCGTAAAGGTATTTCAGTATTTGTTGGTTCAAGCCGTGATCCGCAAGCGGGTGGCACTTGGATTGAAAAAGAGAAAACGGCGCAAGCAGGCATTCGCGCAGTGACACAACGTAAAAACCAAATACTATTGACGCTAAAGAGCCCTGAAATGCTTCTTGCAAGCGGCTTTTTGGCTCGTATCTTCACCATTTTAAGTAATTACAATATATCGGTTGACTTGGTAACGACTTCGGAAATTAGTGTCGCGCTTACGCTAGATAATGCGCCGAATGCTTCTCGACCAGAGTTAGAACAAGCTTGTTTGGACGAACTTGGCGAGTTTTGTCATGTGACCGTTGAAAATAATCTTACTTTGGTGGCCATGATAGGTTCTGAGATCCAGTTGAAGAAGTGCCAACTTAACCTGATGGATGTGTTGTCAGAGTTTAATATTCGATTGATATGCCATGGTGCGAGCAAGCACAATCTGTGCTTTTTAGTTGAGCAGCAGGAGTCAGATCAGGTCGTGCAGTCAATTCATGCTAAATTACTAGAGGTTGCGTAAGTGAATTTATTGTTTTTTGGGAACTAATAAAAAAGTTGCATTATTGAATAATGGATGGCACTTTGTTTATAACGGTTAGGGTCTGCTGACCATCAAGTTTGTTTTTCCCTAGGAGTGCCATCATGAATTATAAAGACGTCTACGAATTCTGGTTTGTTGAATGCACTGAATCAGATTGGTGGAAGAAGTCTGCGGACTTTGATCGCATAATAAAAAATCGCTTCGGTATTTTGCACCAAATGGCGCACCAAGGTGAGCTTTCGAGCTGGAGAGCAACACCACTTGGCGCGCTGTGCGAAATCATTATCTTAGATCAGTTTTCACGCAATATATTCAGAGACACTCCAGAGGCGTTTGCCAGTGATCCTTTGGCGCTGAGCCTCACCCAACACGCTATCGAAAAGGGCTATCACCGCCAGCTCAACGATACTGAATTGATGTTTTTATACCTACCTATGATGCATAGCGAAAGTCGCATCATCCATCGTGCCGCTGATCATTATTTTCGCGACCTGCCCAATTATGA
Organism: Pseudoalteromonas sp. BMB; assembly: GCF_001709235.1. Lineage (NCBI taxonomy): Bacteria > Pseudomonadati > Pseudomonadota > Gammaproteobacteria > Alteromonadales > Pseudoalteromonadaceae > Pseudoalteromonas > Pseudoalteromonas sp. BMB. Next base: position 20,122 of record NZ_MBQA01000213.1, on the reverse strand, counting down.
TTTTGAAGTCGCGCATAAAAAAATTATCGATAGATTTGGCCGTTATCCCCATCGAAATGAAATACTCAATCGCGATTCAACAGAAGAAGAAATGGACTTTCTAGAGACGCCCAACTCGAGTTTCTGAGGCACGGCTAGAACCTCTCGCATTTTTAGCGGAAGTACGTATAATCGGCCGTCTACAAAAATAATGATTGATTACAGACATGGCTCATACGCGCGATGGATTTCAAAGCCGACTTGGCTTTGTGTTAGCAGCAGCTGGTGCGGCTGTTGGACTTGGTAACATTTGGGGATTTCCCACACAAGCTGCAAACCACGGTGGCGGTGCATTTTTACTGGTTTATTTTGCGGTAATTTTCTTACTCGCATTACCTGCACTTTACACAGAATTGTACTTAGGCCATCAGGCACAAGCAAACCCAGTTAAAGCACTTAAGACAGCCTGGCGTGAAGGTAATCCGAAAATAGGAGCCGCGGCAGGGTATATCGGCCTTGCTGGTGCTATCGTGATGCTCAGCTTTTACTCCATTGTGGCTGGATGGATGCTGTCTCATGCACTTGATCCTCTTGCGCAAATGGCTGAATTAGATACCGCACATCAGTTTCTTAGCGGTGACTCAATGCTGAGAAACTTTATCTTTACGCCACTTATGTTAATTTTGACTGCGAGCATTATTCTCAAAGGCGTAAAATCAGGCATAGAAGCTTGGTCGCGCAGACTTATGCCATTGTTACTGGTATTATTGCTTTGCCTTATTGGTTATATGGCGACGTTAGACGGCGCAGCAGAAGGGTTTAGAACGTATTTAGTTCCGGACTTTTCAAAAATTAGCGATCCTGATTTGATCATCGCGGCGATGGGGCAGGCATTCTTTTCGTTGTCGTTGGGTGTGGGCTGCATGATGATTTATGGCTCGTACTTAAAACCGAACGAAAACCTACCTAAGCTTACGTTTAGTGTTGCAATGCTAGACACCAGTGTCGCATTTTTGGCCGGTTTACTTATTATCCCTGCAATATTCGTTGCGCAGCAAAATGGTGTTCAAGTATTTCAAGACGGCAAATTAATCGGTGAAGGCCGGTTGATTTTTGCCATTTTACCCGAGCTATTTGCCAATATGGGGGAAATGGGATTATTAGTTAGCCTGACTTTCTTTGTGCTTATGTCTATTGCGTCGGTAACTTCTACCATTTCTTCAACAGAAATTCCGGTATCTTTCTTGGTTGAAAACCATGGCTTTCAACGTAAACAAGCGACTTGGTTGGTTACGCTAGTTATCTTATTAGCATCGAGCACGATTATTCTAAACTTTGATTGGTTGTTCGAATTGGTGATCAGTCTATTCACGCAATATCAGCTATCATTGATGGGACTGTTCTACTTTATTACTGTTGGCTGGGTTTGGAAGCGCGGTAATCAGCTCCACTTAGAATCTCGTGGTGCACATTACTGGTTTGCTCAGTACGTTAGATTTGTTTGCCCAATCTTAATGACCGCGGTATTTATTAACGTAGCACTGGCAAAGTAGTGAACATTTATTCTCAAAAACGGGAAGCATAGGCTTCCCGTTTTGATTTTTATAACAAGGCTCAGAAATCACGAGGGGAAACGAACTCCCCAGCTTGAATGCTCTCGTAAGTTCGTTGCGCCAATGAATCTAAGTTGGCTAAATCTTTTCCCATTGCAGCCAGTTGGTTTGTCACTGGAATAATATCGATATCTTCAACCCCAGAAAGTTGAGCTACTCTAGCAAAAGTATATGCGTGCTTATACTTTTCGTGTTTGTAGAAAATACTGACTAAAGATGAATAGACTTCTGGGTTAGGGGTATGGCCTCTCTTGTTTAGCTCTAATACGCGGTAGAGAATATCGACGGTTTTATCGTCATCTACTTTGGCGTAAAACTCTGCGAGGAAAAGCTGAATTTCAGGATCGTTTTGAACTCTAGGGTCATCCTGCATGTTCAGTAGCTTGTTCATTGCTGTGCGATCACTGTTACGAGACCAATGATAATAAAGTAAGCCTGGGTGGTTACTGCCTTTTGTTTCATTATAAATACGTGTCATTTCTTTTAATGCAGTGAGATGACCTTCCACTCGTGACGTGGTTTTTTCTTTTAACTTGATGTGCTCAATTTTGGCAGCGCGAGAAACACATAGGTTGTAGCTTTCTAAATTCTGCAACAAGTCATATTTGTTTTCGTCCGTCGGTGACTTGTATTCGTGATAGCGCGCGTAGATTAGCGACGCACGTTCGTCTTTACAGTGACTGTCTTTATTTAAGTCTTCACAAAAACCAGGCGTTTCGCTACACACTTGGTTCAAGGTTAGGGTGTCGTCGCAACCAGCAAGTAGTAACGCTGCAAAAACTAGCGACTTTTTAAACGCCATAGTTTGACCTCAATGATTTTTTATAATTATAGGGGGTTACGCCCGAATAAACAGGGTAGAGCTAATAGTTTACTAGTTTAACGCAATGAATTGTTCGGTAACAGTGGAGAATCACGGCAGTTTAAATTAGAATAGCCGTGCCCATTCGGGCTATCCGTTCAAAGAAAATTGTTTATTAGGCAGAAAAAATGACCTTATCTCACGAGCAAGAATATCAAAACAGCTGGCAAGAGCGTCAAGATTATGCAGAAAGCATGCAACCCCTAATCGGTCGTCTATACCGTAACAAAGGCGTTGAAATCTCTGTATACGGTCGTCCTCTTGTGAGCGCAAGCACCATTGATGTTATCAAAGCACACAAAACAGTAGCACGCTTTGAAGAGCGCAAACTACGTCTTCGTGAAAGCTTTCCATTCTTAGAAGTGATCAGCAAAATGGAATTGGCACCAGGTCGTGTTGACCTTGGTAAGCTAGCTTATGCCTACATTTATAAAAATGCAGGTGAAGGCCGCTCAATCGAAGAGTTTTTAAATGCAGAACTTGCAGAATTACTAAACCAAGGTGCACGTCCAGAACCTCGTGACGTCGTTCTTTATGGTTTTGGTCGCATTGGCCGTTTATTAGCACGCCTACTTATCGAACGTGGCGGCTCTCACGCTGATTTACGCCTACGTGCAATCGTTGTTCGCGGTGGCCGCGATGGTGATCTTGAGAAACGTGCAAGTTTATTGCGCCGTGACTCAATTCATGGTCCTTTCAATGGTTCAATCACAGTAGACCATGAAAAAGGTGCGATTAAAGCAAACGGTAACTACATTCAAGTTATCTACGCAAACTCACCTGAAGAAGTGGATTACACAAAATACGGTATTGAAAACGCACTTATCGTAGATAATACAGGTGTTTGGAAAGATGAAGATGGCTTAGGTAAACACCTTAAGTCAATCGGTGCGTCTAAAGTGTTACTTACAGCGCCAGCTAAAGGCGACATCAAAAACATCGTTTATGGTGTTAACAACTCAGACATTCAATCTGAAGACAAGATTGTGTCTGCAGCAAGCTGTACAACTAACGCAATCACACCGGTATTAAAAGCACTTAACGACAAGTTTGGTATTAAAAATGGTCACGTTGAAACGGTTCACTCTTACACCAATGACCAAAACTTGATCGACAACTACCACAAAGCTGAGCGTCGTGGTCGTAGTGCAGCATTGAACATGGTTATTACTTCAACCGGTGCTGCGAAAGCGGTTGCTAAGGCACTGCCTGAGCTTGCTGGTAAACTAACTGGTAACGCAATCCGTGTACCAACACCAAACGTATCAATGGCAATTCTTAACCTAAATCTAGGTAAAGAAACAACTGCTGAAGAGCTAAATGAATTCCTTCGTGAGTCTTCACTTTACTCTGAGCTACGTGACCAGATTGACTACACTGCATCAACAGAAATCGTGTCTACTGACCTTGTGGGTAGCCGTTATGCAGGTGTGGTTGACTCAAAAGCAACCATCGTTGATGGCGACCGTGTAGTACTTTACGTATGGTACGATAACGAGTTTGGTTACAGCTGTCAGGTTGTACGTGTAATGCAAGACATGGCGGAAGTAAAATTCCCGAGCCTACCTCGCTAACACGAAATTTACGATAAAAAGCCAGCACCAGCTGGCTTTTTTAGTTTTTGAAACAAGTTCGTTGTGGTAGGCTTGCAAAGATAGGTCAGCTACAATTAGCTAACAAAAAGTTACACCTCAACTTTGTGCAAAGACAGGCACAGTATTACCTCTCTTTGAGGTTTAATATAATTCTCGACTCAAGCATAGTTGAGTATGGTAACAGTGTATTTACACAGCAGTTTTTAACTTATTTAGGGAAACCTATGCGCATTACGAGTAATTTCGATAGTGGTAATATAAAGGTGGTAAAAGCAGAATCACCTGCAGATATTCAACTAGAAATCAATAAAGACAATGAGTCTGACTTTTTTCAATGGTTTCACTTTAGACTTGAGTCTACGCCTTTTTTAGAGCACAAAATTCATATCAATCAACTACTAAACTCAGCCTACCCAGAAGGTTGGGATGACTATCATGCGGTTGCATCTTATGATCGTCAAACTTGGTTCCGCGTGCCAACCCGTTATGAGAATGGCACATTAACTATCGATTTTGAGCCTGAATGTGCTCACACCTACTTTGCTTATTTTGCGCCTTATAGTTATGAGCGCCATTTAGACCTAGTCTACTGGGCTCAAGCCCATGATGCGTGCGTTGTAGAGACGCTAGGTCAAACGCTTGATGGCCGTGATATGAGTTTACTCACTATTGGTGAGCCGTCAGATGAGAAGAAAAAGATTTGGATCACGGCGCGCCAGCACCCAGGTGAAACGATGGCAGAATGGTTTGTTGAAGGTTTGCTTCACAAACTATTGGATGACGAAGATCCACATGCCGCTGCACTGTTATCGAAAGCGGTATTTTATGTCGTGCCAAATATGAATCCGGACGGCAGCGTTCGTGGTCATCTTCGCACTAATGCAAAAGGCGTAAACCTTAACCGTGAATGGCAAACGCCAACACTTGAGAACTCACCTGAAGTTTATTATGTATTAAACAAAATGCATGAAACTGGGCTGGATATGTACCTCGATATTCATGGTGACGAAGCACTACCGTATAACTTCGTTGCGGGCAGTGAAGGTATTCCGAGTTATGATGAGCGCCTACAGCGTTTGGAAGAGTCTTTCAAGGCGGCACTGTTAACTATCACACCTGAGTTCCAAGATGAATTTGGTTACGATAAAGATGCACCGGGTGAAGCAAACCTTACGGTAGCATCATGTGCTGTTGGTGAAGCGTTCAAAGCGTTGGCTTATACCGTTGAAATGCCGTTTAAGGATAATGCAAATCTGCCGGATCCTTACTTCGGCTGGTCAGACCGACGTTCATATCAGTTTGGTCAAGACACCTTAGCTGCAATCTTAAATGTGGTTGACGACTTAAGATAAGCTTAAAGACGGGTAATCACCATATTGATTGCCCGTTTATTTTTGTGCGTTTAAAAGAACAACAAAATAATATTTAAAGCAAATTAATATAAAAAATAAGGTAGAACACCTCGACAGGGTGTAATAACAACAATAAAGGGGAATATTCGTGGATGCGTTAGGCAGCTTATTAGATAGCTTAGATGGAATGTTAGGTGGTTCACCTTGGTTCCCGTATGTTCTGTTAGGGGTAGGTTTGTTTTTTACAATCTACTTGAAATTTCCACAGATCAGATATTTCAAACATGCGTGTAAAGTCGTTACTGGTAAATATGATAAAAAAGGCCTAGAAGGCGATACCACACACTTCCAAGCACTCGCAACGGCACTTTCTGGCACAGTTGGTACTGGTAATATTGGTGGGGTGGCGCTGGCAATTTCAATCGGTGGGCCAGCAGCATTATTTTGGATGTGGATGACTGCCTTTTTTGGTATGACAACCAAATTTGTGGAAGTCACACTATCGCATAAATATCGTGTACAAACAGATGATGGCACCATGGCCGGTGGTCCAATGTACTATATGGATCGTCGCCTAAACATGAAATGGTTAGCGGTATTATTTGCAATTGCTACTGTGATTAGCTCATTTGGTACAGGTAGCTTGCCGCAGATCAACAACATTGCTCAAGGCATGGAAGCGACCTTTGGTTTTGCACCGATGGCAACCGGTGCTGTGCTTTCAGTTTTGCTTGCGCTTGTTATACTTGGTGGTATCAAGCGCATTGCTGCTATCACTTCTCGCGTCGTGCCATTAATGGCCGCGATTTATATTCTTGGTTCTTTTGCTGTTATCTTCTACAACGTTGAGAATATCGTTCCTTCTTTCCTTTCTGTATTTACAGATGCTTTCACGGGTTCTGCGGCAGCGGGTGGTTTCTTAGGGGCTTCTTTTGCGTATGCATTTAACCGTGGGGTTAACCGAGGTCTGTTTTCTAACGAAGCGGGTCAAGGTTCAGCACCAATCGCGCACGCCTCGGCAAAAGCCGATGAACCAGTGTCTGAAGGTATGGTTTCCATTCTTGAACCGTTTATTGACACAATCATTATCTGTACCTTGACGGGATTGGTTATTTTGTCATCGGGTGTGTGGACCGAAAAGTTCGAAACCCATTTCGAGCGCTCGTCTATGGTTATCTTAGACGGTAAATATGACGAATCGAATCAACAAGACCGAGATGCATTGTACGCCTACTTGAATGGTAAAAAAGAGCATACTGTCAAACCTTTCAATGGTGAGATTGAAGTTGTACAGGGTAAAGCGGTAACGGAAAACTTTACCGTGATCCACTCGCGTTCTATTGGTGAGCAAGTACGTTTTGGTATTACAGAGCGTCACAAGTACACAGGAACGGTCGAAGTGAAAGACGGCTTGCCAACAGACAATAGCATCAGTGTGATTGGTTACTCTTTAGTGCATTCGGCAGAGCTAACAACCAAAGCATTTACCCGAGGTTATTTGGGCGAAAATGGTAAATACATCGTTTCGATTGGTTTGTTGTTATTCGCGTTTTCTACGGCAATTGCATGGTCATACTATGGTGACCGCGCGATGATTTATCTTCTTGGTAGTCGTTCGGTCATGCCGTATCGCGTATTCTATGTTGCAGGCTTCTTCTGGGCGTCGTTTGCTGATACGACACTAGTGTGGAAGTTGGCTGCCGTGGCCATCGTAGTGATGACGTTACCTAACTTGTTTGGTATTTTACTACTCAGAAAAGAAATGAAATCTTCGGTTAAAGAATACTGGGAAGATTTCAACAAAGAACACAAACAGTGAGCGAATTTTAATTAAAATTATCTTGTCATGTAAGGACAAGAGTTCGCAAAGGTAGTAGAATAGGGCGCCTCACAGGTGCCCTTTTTTGTATTATGGAGAAGTAACACGATGGCAATAGCACAGTGCCCAAGCTGCGGTAAATCTATTTCCTCCAAACATAAGTCCTGCCCGCATTGTGAAGCCAATTTAGCAGACTTTTCTCAAGAGGACAGAGAGAGAGCGGCCTCTAGAAATCGTGTAAAACGTCAGCAATCTGTAATGAATTACTCGTTTATTGCACTGATCCTAGTACTAGGTGGATTCTTATATATCTATTGGCAGCAGCCTGACCCTAACTCGTTTGAAATGATCGCAAGCAAAAGCGCTATAGGCATTGGTGCGGTTTGGTACTTAATTAATCGAGTCATCCTCGTTATTTTGAAAAAGAAAAAGTAGTAATGAATGTAGATAGCTTAGTTCAAAATATTACCCCTGAAGTATTCGAGCGTTTGCAATACGGTGCGTCAACCGGAAAGTGGCCTGATGGTACGCCACTAAGTGATGCGCAAAAAGAGCAAACCGTGCAGTTGGTCATGCTATATCAAGCAAAAGTAGCTAAGTCCAATGAGCAGTTCACCATCAACGAAAAAGGTGAAATGGTGCAAAAATCCAAACGCGAATTACAACAAGAATTCAAAGCCGACAATGAAATAGCTAGGTTCAGTGAAAATGATCTTTAAACACCTTTTTACACCGAAATGGAAACACCCTAAGGTTGACGTTCGCTCACAAGCAGTGGACAAGTTAGACTTAAGCAAAGACGCAACTTTACTACATACGCTAGCACTTGAGGACGAGTCTGCACAGATCAGAAAAAAGGTACTTACTAAGGTAAATGACCTTGGTCTTTGGTGGAAAGTTTATAAGCAAGATAGCGAGCTAAAAGAGCTTGCTGAGCAGAAAATTTCGAGCGCGGTTATTAATCAAGACACCGCATTGCAGAGCAACATTCGTGAAGAATACATTGAACGCTATGCGCCAGCTAAAACGCTTGAGAAAGTTGCGTTAATTGAGACCGATTTAACGAACAAAGTTAAACTGCTTAAGCGCCTCGCGAATGCCACGTTAATCGAAAAATCGTTCAAAGAAGGTGATGAAGCACTTCAGGTCGCTATGTTGGAACTGATTGCACAGCATTCACTTGAAAAGAGTGTCCTAAAAGCAGCCAAAGGTGAAGCGCTGACTTCTCTTACTGGATCACTGGAACAGCAGCGACTAGCAAAAGAAATGCCTACTCAAGTTGCTGAGCAAACGCGCGTTGTGCTTGCCAAGTTAAACGCGCTAAGAGATAAGCAAAACTATGAAACTGTGAACGCGCAAGCACAACAGTTATTTGCACAGTGGCAAAGTATTGAGCTTAAGTGGTTAGATGCTGAAACGGTAACTGCACTAGATGCAAAGTATCAACAAGTAGCAGATAAATTAAACCGTCATCTCAATGAGTTACAAGTTAAACATCAAGCGCAGCAAGCTGAGTTAATGCAAAAGCAAAATGAAGCCCTAGAGGTTGCGGAATTAACTGCTGAACTTGAGGCCATTGAAAAATCGGTCGAAGTTGCATGTAAAACACTAGACTTAGCCCCACACGATGCATTGGTTCAGCGTAGTGAAGTATTAAAAGGCAAAGTGTCTGCACCTCAATATGTCACTGTTGAAGCGCTTGGCGAGTTCACAAGAAAACTGCAAAATATTGAGCGTGATCTTGCCGATTTACCCGCACTTATTGCTGCAAGTGAAACCTTCAATAATGCCTTAGCAGAGTTAAAGGCAGTTGAAGTACCAACTTCGTTAGAAGCGCTTGATACCCAAGTACAAGCACAAAAAGACCGCTATGTTGCAGCGCGTAAAGCGTTAGATTCACTGCCTAAGGTATTGCATAAATCAGCAAAAGCTGAGCTATCAGATGCAAGCCAAGTGTTTATGACAGCTATCGAACCGCTGAAAAATGAGCAAGAAAAAGCACTCAAAATCGCGAAGAAGAAAGCGCGTGATGTTCAACGATTGATTGATCAGGGTCGATTTAACGTGGCTTTTGGTGTTTTTAATGGCTTTATTGAGCTGTTTGAGTTGCTTACGCCAAGCTACAAAAAGCAGCTTGAAAACCAGTATGAAAGCTTGTCTCAAGCATTAAAAGATCTTAAAGATTGGCAAAAGTATGCAGCTACACCTAAACGTGAAGAATTGCTTACGGAGCTTGATATCAAACTGGCTGAGGAGTCGGTTGACCCTGTTAAGCGTGCTGAGGAAGTAAAATTACTTAGAACACGTTGGAACGAACTTGGTCATGTTGAAACGGAACAGGAAAAGGCGCAAGCAGCTCAATTTGATGAAAAAATCGAATTATTGTTTGTACCTTGTCGCGCTTACTTTGCGGAGCAAGAAGTACAGCGTGAGCAGGCAAAAATAGCACGTGAAGCGGTGATTGAAGAAGTCAAAGCACTGCTTAGTACTTTGGATAACGAGGGTATTGATTGGCGAGAAGTGGAAGCACAATTTAACCGTCTAGCCAAAGTGTGGAAAAATGCTGGCAATGTGGATGCCAAAGTCTATCAAAAGCTGAATTCGATTTACCGTGAGCACCATCAAGCGGTTTACGAGAAACTTAAAGCTTTCCATCAAGCCAATGCCGTTGAAAAGGCTAAGTTAGTTGAAACTGCACAGCAGCAGCTTGAGGCTGAAGATTTAGCTGCAGCTTGTGACTTACTGAAATCATTGCAAAAACAGTGGCAGCAAATTGGTTTTGCTGGTGCCAAACAAGAACATACTCTGTGGAAAGCATTTCGTGCCCATAATGATGCCGTGTTTGAAAAGCGCAGTGCACAATATGCAGAGCAAAAAGCACAGGAGAAGTCGCAGGAAGCCGAGCAGCGTCAGTTGCTTGCAGAGTTCGACAACAAGGTCATTGAAGCGGTCACTCAAAATGAACTGGCTGCCATTCGTGACGAACTCAATACGTTTATTGTAGTGCCAGGACTGAAGCAAGAAAAGAATCGTTTACTGTCACAAGTGAAGTCGAAATTAGATGATCTATTTTCTTCACAACGTCGTGAAAAGTTCAATGAACTGGTGGAAGCGGTAGAAACTGATGGTGATATTCCTAGCTCTTGGCAAGGTAATAATAAAACCTCGCTAAACGCCGCCCAGTTGCTATTGAGACTTGAGATTTTGACGAATCAGTCATCACCGGAAGCGTTGCAAAGCGAGAGAATGTCTGAGCAAGTCGCGATGCTAGATGCAAAACTGCAAGGTGAAGAAAGTAGTCTTGAGACTTACCTTATCAGTTATCTAGCTGAGGCTGACAAAGCCGATTTAGCGACGTCAAAAGGCAGGTTACTTGCGGTTTTGAACGCTTAGCCATGCACTTTGAGCCTACTCAGGACACTCTGAGTAGGCTTCCATCGATGTAAACTCTATCCACCACTAACACCTCTTGAGCTCGGTTTGAATGCTAAAGTTAAGTGAAACCTGCTTAGTGGCTCTAGGTAGTTACACCACTTTGTCTTAATACTTTGCTCTAGTAACCAATAATAAGAAGAAAAAATAATGACCAACAAACGTTATCAATACCCACTCGCGCTTGCGTTTACTTTACACTTAGTCGGATGCTCTGTGGGTAACCTCAACGCCACTCATGGTGAAGACTTAAGCCATTTTGCTGGAAATATTGATGTGGCAAGTGGTCAAAAAGCTGGGAACTTATCCCTACAAAATGGCAATATTACGCTAGCTGAAGGGGCCAAAGTTAAATCTGCAGAAGTGACTAACGGTAATATTCAGCTTGATAAGCATAGTGAAGCACAGTCGGTTAATGTTGAGAATGGCAACATTATGCTGATGGAAAAAGCGCACGTATATGGGAGCATTCAAGTTACCAATGGTAATATTGAGGTTGGTGAGTCGGTGCTAATTGAAGGAAATGTCATCAACGCGAGCGGAGATATTACAATTGCCAGCGGCGCTACCATTTTAGGTGATGTGATTTATCGTCAGGCAGGATCTCTTGCTTCTAAGCTTGAGAATGACATGCCAACGCTTACAATTAGTGATGGTGCAAAGATTGTTGGCACTATCCAGCTTTATCGTCCTATTCATATTGAACCTAAACATCTACAAAGTAAGGTTACGTATCACTACAAACATTAAGCTATGTGAGAGTATGGTGAGCGTAATACGCTCACCTGTGCTCTTACTTAGCGCTAAGTATTTGCGCTAGTTTACGTACTTCATCAATAGCACGTTGTTTTGAGTGCTTATGCCTGTCGTCGCCAAACTCTTGATACTCAGATGCGATTTCATAAAACGCTTCAGCACCTAAATATGGAGCCAACTGCTCGATATGGCTACTTAGGTGATTCAAATGATATTGTGACTCACCTTTTTTAAATGCAAACTCCCCCCAAGATGCCAGTAATACGAGAGTTTTACCCGATAAAATTGGCTCAAGCGGTTTATCTCCTCGCGCTAAATCAAAGCTGAAGGTTTTATTTACTCGGATCGCCAGATCAAACCAAGCCTTTAGCACTGCAGGCATGCCGTAGTTATACATAGGACTTGCGATCACAATAATATCGGCATTGGTCACTTCTTTGATAATTTCGTCAGACTCAGCGAGTACTAAGCGTTGCTCTTCGCTTAACACTCCTTTTGCAAATGCAGCCGCGATAAATGTTTCATCGATGAATGCAGGTTGTTTCACAGAGAGGTCGCGATGGGTGATTTCCACTTCATGTGTGCAGCTGCTAAATGTTGTCAAAAATTGCTCACCTAACATCCGGCTAATTGACTGATGTTGCGAACTTGTCTCACTATACTTTCTTGCGCTACTACTTATATATAAAATGTTTTTCATGGCTTTTCTCCAGTTATGTCCTGTGTTTTATTCTGTGCTTACGTAAGCAATGTGACAACTGAGAAGAATCCATAAATAGATGAAATAAACTAACCTATAGGTTTGCTATGTTCACACATTTACCATCTTTGAATAACATAAAAACTTTTGCTGTTGCTGCGCACTACTTGAGCTTTAAAGATGCGGCGCGGGTACTTAATGTTACGCCTACGGCAGTGTCACATCAGATAAAGTCACTGGAATCACAGTTAAGGGTTCAGCTTTTTGAGCGAAAAACGCGAGCAGTGCAATTAACATTACAAGGACAGGCACTGGCAAAGGTGTGTATTGATTCACTCAATATGCTTGATAATGCGTTTATTGAGTTTACTGAGCAAAAGAATGATTTGCTTATTTCATGCTGTAATTCATTTGCTGCACTTTGGCTTGCTCCTAATATGGCTGCCATTAATCGCGCTTTTCCAAACCAAACCGTCACAATATGCGCGAGCGATCAGCTCATTGATTTAAATAAAGAGAAGCATATTGATATCGCCCTGCGTTATGGCAAAGCGGATCCGAATTCTAATGAAACTCATCTTATTACCGAGAAAATAGGGCTTTATGCTAGTCCAAATTATCGGGTGCCAGACCAAGGTAAACCTGTACTATTTCTCACCCATTGGCAAGACGAAACGGGGCTTGAAAATATTCCTTGGCAAGCGCACATTGACGAAAGTCATTATGACTTGCGTTATTTTGAGCAAGAACACTTTGTCTTGCAGGCGGCTGTGGCCGGGCAGGGGCTGGCACTATTGAGCGATGTATTAGCAGAGTCTGCAGTTAGACAGGGGTGGTTAAGTAAAAGCCCAACAATGGAGGAATTTTCAGGCTATGGCTATTGGCTTAGGCAAACGACTTATCGCAAGAGTTCGGCGATTGTTCACCAGTTTACCATTTGGCTGGCAAGCGCGTTACAAAATATCAAGGCCAACAAAGATAAGGACATAAGATAAAGGACAGGCACTTTTATCAATGAGTAAATAAGCCGTTTTTTAATATTGATCTATACTTTTGTGGAACTTAAGTCCTTATTCGAAAAGTGTTTATTGCTAGGTGGTGATGTGATGATAAAAATCCTGCTGATGAGTCTCATTTTGTTTCCCGCTTTATGTTTGAGTGGTGATTATACCTTCGCTTTTGTGCCGCAGCAGTCTGCAAATAAGTTAGCCAAAAATTGGCAGCCTATTCTCGATTATCTCAGTGATAAAACCGGAGATAACTACACATTTAAAACCGCTAAAGATATACCAACCTTTGAAGCCAGGGTGCTGCAGCAAGAGTATGATGTGGCATACATGAATCCCTATCACTTTGTTGTATTTAATGAGCGGGTAGGTTATCAAGCTATCGCCAAGCAAAGAGATAAAATGATAAAAGGGATCATCGTGGTTAAAAAAGGAGCGGGTATTACTGACTTATCGCAATTACGAGGAGAAACGCTTGCTTTTCCGGCTCCTGCTGCATTCGCTGCGAGCATTTTGCCCCGAGGGGAATTGGCGAAGCAAGGTATTGAATTTACGCCAAGATATGTATCTTCCCATGACTCCGTTTATCTCAACGTGTCGAGAGGATTTGTCAAAGCGGGGGGCGGTGTCATGCGTACTTTCAACAACGCCGATCCTAAAATTAAATCACAACTCGACATTCTCTGGACGACAAAAGGTTATACACCACATGCATTTGCTGTAAAAAGAGCAATGCCAGAAGATGCAAGGCAAAGATTAGTAGCGGCGTTGACCTCTCTTGAACTGACTGAAGAGGGAATGAGGCTACTCGAAGCGGTGAATTTCAAGGGCATTGTGGCAGCGTCGAACGAGGACTGGCAAGACGTAAAAGCATTAGAATTAGAAACCTTGGTTGGCAAATAGTACTGGGATGATTAAGAAGCGCCACGACTGAATGAAAAGGCTATCGTTAAGACTCAAAACCATGATTGGCACCGCTATTATTGAAGCGGTGCTGTTGAGTGCGCTCATATTTGTGGTGATTGATTTTATGATGGAGTCCGCAAATGACGCCATGAATAAACGCGCAACCACGACTGCACGTTTGTTTGCGAGCGCGACCAAAGATGCCGTGCTGTCGTACGATTTAGCCACGTTAGATGCTTTTACCAATGAGTTATTAAGTAACCCAGATATCCTTTACGTTAAAGTGATCGATGGTGAAAGCCAAACACTTTCCTTTGCAGGAAACGAGCGCTTTAAAACGCGCACATTTGAAGATGATACGTTAGTTGCGAAAGTCACGGACGGTATTTTTGATATTCATGCTGATATTGTTGAGGGAGGGACACTATTTGGCACTATTCAGATAGGCATAGATATTGGCACCATAAATCGAACGATGTCAGAAGTAAAACGCTGGACGGTTTCTATCGCGCTGTTTGAAATGGCGTTAGTTGCTATTTTCTCTTATTTTCTGGGGATATATCTCACAACCAACCTGTATATATTGAAAAGCCAAGCTAAATTTATCGCTCGTAATGTCAAAAAAGGCGTATTTGATTTCAAATGGAAACCAATACAGAGTAAAGATGAGTTACAAGAACTGTCTTTAGCGTTTGATGAACTATCACAAACTTTAGCCGAAGAGCATGAGCGTCGAGAACGATATAAACATGATTTGATTGAGCTAAATAAACACTTAGAAGAACTGGTGGCACAGAGAACTGAAAAGCTGAATCAGAAAAATCAGCAGCTTGAGGCCACCAACAGAGAGCTTGAAGCCGCGCAACAACAACTTGTTCACTCAGAAAAAATGGCGTCTGTGGGTCAATTGGCCGCCGGAGTTGCCCATGAAATAAATAATCCGCTCGGTTTTGTGATGAGTAACCTTGATGTGATGCGTCACTATCATGGCGATTATGCCGAACTTGCAAAGCGTGCGGTTCAGCTCGGACTTGAACCCGGCGAACGTCATGCGTTCAATCAATTTGTTCAAGACAAAGACTTTGCTTTTATTAATAGCGATTGTACAGAGCTTATTGATGAGTCGATGACTGGGCTGCAAAGAGTTTCTGCGATTGTGAACGATCTCAAGCAGTTTTCAAGAGCAGATACTATTCAATTGCAACCTTGCGATATTACTGCCTGCATAAAGACAACGTTAAATCTGGTTGAGAGTAAGCTCAAATATCATGCGAACGTGATCACACAGTTAGGTGAAGTCCCTCAAGTGCTGGGGAACCAAGGCAAGCTAATTCAAGTAATGACAAACTTACTCATCAATGCAGCGCAGGCTTTAAAGAGTGAAGGAGAGATTAAGGTAACAACGTATTTGGAAAATGGCAGTGTTGCGATCAGTGTGCAAGACAGTGGCGTTGGGATCCCCAAGGAGATCATTGATAAGATATTTGACCCCTTTTTTACTACTAAGCCTGTCGGTAAAGGCACAGGACTCGGGCTCTCCATTAGCTACGATATAATCAAAGAGCATGGTGGAGAGTTATTGGTTGAGAGTGAAGAGGGCATTGGGACATGTTTTACTATTTTATTGCCGCCATGCAAATAAAAAGTTGGGTGATTTTATTTGGAGGGTAAGCTGCGTGTTACTATGGGTTGGTTTGTCAAGACCTGTTACACCTTGAAGCGCTAGCAGCTTTTGCCAAATTTATTCATTGACGACAAACACGCGAATACGATGTTTATCTGGGTCTAATACGACAAAACTGTCGCCATATACCTCGGCTTGCGGGACCTGAGCAAACTCAATATCTAGTAACTTCCATGTATCGTATAAAGCAAAAAACGCCTTTTGGCTTGGTTGCATAATAGAGATTTCAGTACCGCCCCCGGTAATGCGACTTGGTGGTGTAAGGGCTGTGTTTTGTTTAAGTGCAATGGAGATGTTGTTTGCACACTTCATAGAAACAAAAGTTGGAGAAAGCTTTACAGTCTCACATTAGAATAGCTGTCTATAAAACGCTTCGCTAAGCTCGATATTGCTTACATATAACACCAAAGAATCAACGGTGACCATCATGGAATTCCATCATTTTTTAAAAAGTTGCAGCTACGATACTCTCTCGGTGTGTCAGTTATTGTCAGTAGCATTACGCTGAGTTAATACCTTGAGTTGAGCATTTAATCGAGACAGATAGTCCCATATCCCTTTAACTTCATGTTATTAACGCTTAAAGTAATCTCGCACACTGTCTATCGCTGTGTAGAGCAATGTGAAACTGGTGTTTTTAACAAAAAGGAAAGGTTGTATGGTTACTTGCTACTTAAAATATGTTGTTGATCCGGCAAAAATTGCTGACTTTGAGGAATATGCCAAAATGTGGATCCCACTCGTCAATCGCTTTGGTGGCCAGCATAATGGCTACTTTTTACCATCGGAAGGTGCAAGTAATATTGCCTTGGCATTATTCACCTTTCCCAGTTTGGCGGCCTATGAAACGTATCGCAACGAATCGTTTCAAGACGCACAGTGTCAGGCTGCAATTAAATTTGCAGAAGATACCGGTTGCATAATCAGCTATGAACGCAGCTTCTTTAGACCTGTATTTGAATAAAGGTGAGCAAATGGAGCTGAACATCCCGTGCAACTAGATATTTCTGCCAATCTCAAACTACAAAACCTTGCTTTGACGCATGCAAAGCCATTATTTGATTGCGTACAAAGTAGTCGCGCAAGTTTACAAAACGTGTTGCCGTGGGTTGCGACATTACATACCGAGGCTGATGCAGAGCGATACATCGACACACGTATAAATAACCAAGTTGGCGGACTTTGGTCTGCTATTGAATTTAATTGCGAGTTTTGTGGTGTGTTTGGGATCAAGTATATGGATGCGCAAACGCAAACTGCCGAAATCGGCTATTGGCTTGGCGAAAAGGCAAGAGGTCACGGCTTAATCGGTCTAGTGCTTGAACAGGTTATTGCCAGGCTTCGAGAGGTAAGTGATATTAAAACTGTGGAGTTTCAATGTTTACAGTCAAATATTGCGAGCCAGCGGATCATTGAAAAAATAGGCGGCCAGTTTGTTGAGTCCTGTGTCAATGATCTGGGCGTAGCAGGTGACGAGCCGTTATATATTTATCGACTCACACTTTAGTTTCGCCTTTTTAAAGGAACGAGCGCATAATTGCTATGCGCTCAACTGATTAGTTTACCTCACACTTAGGAGGCACAGCTCGGCTTCGTAGGGTAGTGACGATAATTTGCGGTAATAGCGGCATTACAATCATGCCAACCATCAAACTATACTGAAGCGGCGTGAACGTCTCGCCCAGTAGCACCAGCCCCGTCAAAATACCCGCAATCGGATTTGCAATACCACCAAAGGTAAAGTCCACAACAGACATACGTTGTAGTAACCACACGTACAAACTATAACCCAGTGCGGTGTTCAGGAGCACAACCCATAATATGCCGATGAGATTGGTCATCGAGAAATTGTTAAAAGCTGCAATATACTTAGCTGGTGCGATCACACCGTGAACGCTTGATGCGAGTGTGAGAATAACGCCGCCAATAATGAGTTGCCAAGTTAACACTGTCCACCAATGCATGCGATCACCAAGAGACTTAGTGATTGAGCTGCCGATCACGATACAGGTTATTGCCGCAAGTATTGCCGCTAAACCAAGAGGGTTTAAACTCAGTGAACTCGGATCAAATAGCAACCAGGCCAACACAATAAGCGCCGCGCCGCATAATGCTTGCACCAATCCCGGGCGTTGCTTATTGACCAACCAATGATAAAGCATGGCGAACACTGGCACAGACACCATGCCCACGCTCGATATGGCAGATGGTAGCGTTAACGACATCACGAAGATCATGCTAAAAAAGGCCGCGATATTAATCGCCCCAAGGCCGCATAGTATTTTCCAGTCTGCTTTTTTTGGCAAACTCGGCTTAACTGCCAGCAAAATAAGCCCAGCCGGAAGCGCTCTAATAGCGCCAAGTAAAAGAGGCGGCCAGTCCGCGAGGGTGTATTGTGTCACCGCATACGTGGTGCCCCATAAAAATGCAGGGATCATCGCAAGGAGTATATTCACATTAACTATCTTTATGTTGAGATACTTTGCGGTAAGGTATTACTAAAAATACTTTTTGTAAAGTATCTTTATGTTAAGATATTTCTTTACAAAGTTTGTTGTCGGGGCAAATATTGATGGATGCGATTGATAGAGTACAAGAGCAGTGGGCTCGCGAAAAACCACAGTTAGAAACAATGCCCATGGCAATAATGGGTCGCTTAGTGCGCATAGCTAAACATATGGAAGCCGAAGTTGAAAAGCTGCACAAGCAATACGGCTTAAATTTGGGCGAATTTGATGTGTTAGCTACCTTGCGCCGCAGCGGCAAACCATTTCGCTTAACCCCATCAGAGCTATTTAAAACCATGCTACTCACCTCTGGCGCGATGACCAACCGTTTAGATAAGCTAGCGGCAAAAGGCCTTATCAAACGTGAGCATTGTAAAGAAGACCGCCGCAGTGTAACAGTTGAATTGACAGCAGAAGGCCTCGCCCTGATTGAAAAGCTGATTGAACCGCATATCGCCATTCAAGCCCAATTGGTTAAAGGGATGAGTAGAGAGCAGCAAACCTTGCTAAATAGCGTGTTAAAAGAGTGGTTAACGCAATTTGAGTGAGGATGTAAACAGTTTTGTAATTTGTCGGTTAGGTTGGAATAAGTGAAGCACCACCACAAGTGTTTCATAGTGTAAATAATCTAGTGGGAGGCGGCTCACCCGCCGAGAAGTTATGTTTTCGAGCTATTGTTGATGATGAGCTTGCAAGCGACCACTTCGAGTTGACTGATCAGTAGAGCCTTCCTTGGCTAATATCAAAGCGCATCCATGCGCTTCTCGTTCATTCTTTTGAAACGACGCGATCGAGCGAACCAAGAAAACGTCGCCCCAGCATCACACATAATCCTCAAATCCTAAGCCGATATAATGCAACCGTCTTGTAAGGCACGTCCCTGTACCAGACAAGACTTGGCCGACATCCTGTCGGCACATTGCATATCAGCTTACGCTTTTCGGGTGTGATGGAGGGGGAATAAGTCGCCTGTTAGCTGTTCACAAAGCCATTAGCAACATAGTTGTTTGCAAGCACCACAAGAATCTATCAGCACCTTGTATCTCCCTCATCACACCCGAAAGTAAATTGCCAATGAGTCATTTCAACGCATGGATGCGTGAAAAGCTGTGACAGGGCCATGGATGGCCCTTACACAGCGGTGACGTTCATATTGGCAATTTGCTTGAGGAGTCAGTGTGATGTTGGGAGTGCCCTTTCTTTTGCGCAACGATTCTTTGGGCATCAAAGAAAAGTATGTCGTAGCCCATGGATGGGCGTTGAAACCTGTCAGGATGACGGGCTGACTTTACGATAAATTTCGAGCTATCAGCCGTTAGCAAAATAAATCTCCATGTTTAATATCAAAGCGCATCCATGCGCTTCTCGTTCATTGAACCAAGAAAACGTCGCCCTAGCATCACACTTAATCCTCAAACCCTAAGCCGATATAATGCAACCGTCTTGTAAGGCACGTCCCTGTGCCAGACAAGACTTGGCCGACATCCTGTCGGCACCTTGTATCTCCCTCATCACACCCGAAAGTAAATTGCCAATGAGTCATTTCAGCGCATGGATGCGTGAAAAGCTGTGACAGGGCCAAGGATGGCCCTTACACAGCGGTGACGTTTATATTGGCGATTTACTTGAGGAGTCAGTGTGATGTTGGGAGTGCCCTTTCTTTTGCATACTTGTTCTTTGGGCATCAAAGAAAAGTATGTCGTAGCCCATGGATGGGCGTTGAAACCTGTCAGGATGACGGGCTGACTTTACGATAAATTTCGAGCTACCAGCCGTTAGCAAAATAAATCTCCATGTTTAATATCAAAGCGCATCCATGCGCTTCTCGTTCATTCTTTTTAAACGACGAAAAAGAACGAACCAAGAAAACGTCGCCCCAGCATCACACTCAATCCTCAAATCCCAAGCCG
>NZ_MBQA01000212.1:0-1433 GCF_001709235.1 Pseudoalteromonas sp. BMB | reverse complement strand
GTTTATGGAGCAGGTGGCGGCCCATCCAGATAAGATTGCGGTGGTTTATGAAGGGCAACAATTAACATATCAAGCGTTATACGAGCAAAGTCATGCCCTAGCGGTATACCTGCAAGCGCAGGGGGTCAAACCGGATAGCTTGGTAGGACTGTGTGTAGATAGAACACCAGAAATGATGGTTGGTCTACTGGGTATCTTGATGGCTGGTGCTGCGTATGTACCGCTAGATCCTAAGTTACCAGATGAACGTATACGCTATATGCTTTCCGATAGTGACACTGGACTAGTTTTAACCTCTCATGCATTTAGTCAGCGCCTAAAAGTGCTTTCTGATGAGAGTGTAGAGTTGTTGGCTTTAGATACGCAATGGACCGAGGTTGTCTCTTTTGTCGAGCACAATAATGTTGGCGAGCTGGTGTTAAATAGAGAGGTAAATGCTTCTAATCTTGCGTATGTGATCTATACATCGGGATCAACGGGGACCCCCAAAGGAGTGATGGTTGAACACTATATGGTTGTCGATTACGCATACTCTGTTTACAAAAAGATGGAATTAACAGATTGCGAGTCATTTATTGCATTATCTACCTTCTCTGCTGACCTTGGTAATACAGCATTGTTTATACCAATAATATTCGCTAAATCACTTCACTTGGTGTCGAATGAAATGGTCTTTGCACCTGATAAATTTAAACAGTATGTGGACCAGCACCGCATCGATTGTATTAAAATGACACCATCACATTTCGAGATGTTCAAGTTATCAGAACATGAAATGATCATTGCTAATAAAGTTCAGATCTTTGCAGGAGAGCCTCTGCCTCAGTCTATTGTCAAAGCGGTGAAAAGGCTTAACCCACTTTGCCGAGTGTATAATAATTATGGACCTACAGAGACTTCAATTGCGAAATTATCTACTTCGAATCTTGCAGCTACGACATCGCTGGATATCCATCTTGGTAAAGCACTCAATAACACTCAGCTATATGTTTTAGATAAAGCTAATAACCTTGTTCCTACAGGTGTCCCCGGAGAATTATTTATTGCCGGGGATGGGGTCGCCAGAGGATATATGAATCGAGCAGACTTGACTGCTGAAAAGTTTCTAAATAATCCGTTTCATCAGCTCTTTCTTTGGCAAGGGAAGCGAATGTATCGAACTGGCGATTTAGTGCGTTGGCGCGTTGATGGGAATATTGAGTATCTTGGTAGAATAGACAGTCAAATCAACATTCGAGGCTTCCGTATCGAAGTAGGTGAAATAGAAACATGTCTGAATTTACATCTAGATATTAAGGATTGTGCAGTCATTGCCTACGGTAATGAAGAGAATAAAAAGTTGGTAGCTTTCTACACTGTGAATGACACGAAAGTACTTAATAATGAAGAACTACAGGCTTATCTGAATCAATCATTACCCGAGTACATGTTAC